>NZ_MWLP01000086.1:0-3859 GCF_010634885.1 Microbacterium sp. B35-04
GTCGAAACGCAGAGACGAATCGCCCTGGGCGCGCCGAACGCCCTTGACCCGCCGACGGAGAACAGGAAGCGTGGCCGCATGACCGAAGACCTCGACGCCCTCGCGAAGGAGCTCGACCGCGAGCACGTGTTCCACTCCTGGTCCGCGCAGGCGGGGCTCGACCTCCCCGTCATCGCGGGCGGCTCCGGAACGGTGGTGTGGGACCACGCGGGCCGGCGCATGCTCGACTTCTCCAGCCAGCTGGTCAACGTCAACATCGGGCACCAGCATCCTGCCGTCGTCGCGGCCATCCGCGCGCAGGCCGACGAGCTCGCCACCATCGGCCCCGCCACCGCCAACCTCGCCCGCGGGCGTGCGGCGCAGCGCATCCTCGGCAAGGCGCCCGACGGATTCGCGAAGGTCTTCTTCACGAACGGCGGCGCCGACGCGATCGAGAACGCCATCCGCATGGCCCGCCTTCACACGGGGCGCGACACCGTCCTGTCGACGTACCGGTCGTATCACGGCAACACCGGGGCGGCGATCGTCGCGACCGGTGACTGGCGACGGATGCCGAACCAGTTCGCCCGCGGACACGTGCACTTCTTCGGCCCCTACCTGTACCGCTCGGAGTTCTGGGCGACCACCGCCGAGGAGGAGTGCGAGCGGGCGCTGCACCACCTCGAGCGCGTCATCCAGTCGGAGGGCCCCTCGACGATCGCCGCACTGCTGCTCGAGTCGATTCCCGGCACCGCCGGCATCCTGCTCCCGCCCCCCGGCTACCTCGCCGGTGTGCGGGCGCTGGCCGACAAGTACGGCATCGTGCTCATCCTCGACGAGGTCATGGCCGGTTTCGGCCGCACCGGACGCTGGTTCGCGTTCCAGGGCTATGACGTCGTGCCCGATCTCATCACCTTCGCGAAGGGCGTGAACTCCGGCTACGTCCCGGTCGGCGGCGTGATCATCTCGGACGCGATCTCGGCGACGTTCGACGACCGGGTGTTCCCCGGCGGGCTCACATACTCCGGGCATCCGCTGGCCGCAGCATCCATCATCGCCTCCATCGACGCGATGGAGTCCGAGGGCATCGTCGACAACGCCCGCCGCGTGGGCGAGGACGCGATCGGTCCGGGGCTGCGCGACCTCGCGGCGCGGCATCCGCTCATCGGCGAGGTGCGGGGCGAGGGCGTCTTCTGGGCGCTGGAGCTCGTCTCGGACCGCGAGACGCGCGAGCCCGTCGGCGCGGACGTGATCGGCCGGCTCAAGAAGGCGCTCACTTCACGCGGCCTGCTGCCGTTCGCCGCCGACAACCGCATCCACGTCGTACCGCCCTGCGTGGTGACCGACGGGGAGGTGCAGGAGGCGATAGCGATCTACGATGAAGCCCTGACGAGCGTCGAAGACGACCTCTTCTGACGCGTGCACCCCGCACTGCTGGGCGATCACGAATCGCTCAGGCGGATTCCAAAGGAGGAACACGACAATGACGGACACGATGGAGCACACCGAGACGGTGGATGCAGACACGGCTGTCCTGGATCACTGGGTGAACGGCGCCCCCTGGGCGGGGTCATCCGATCGCACGGGACAGGTGTTCAACCCGGCACTCGGCATCGTGCAGAAGCGGGTGCGGTTCGCCTCGCGGGCCGATGTGGGCGAAGCGGTCGACGCCGCGTCGGCGGCGTGGGCGCTCTGGCGCGACGCGTCGATCGCCAAGCGTCAGGCGGTGCTGTTCAACTTCCGCGAGCTGCTGAATCAGCGCAAGCAGGAGCTCGCCGAGATCCTCACCGCCGAGCACGGCAAGGTGCTCTCGGACGCGCTGGGCGAGATCGCCCGCGGCATGGAGGTCGTCGAGTTCGCGTGCGGGGTGGGGCACCTCACCAAGGGCGCGTACTCCGAGAACGTCTCGACCGGCATCGACGTCTATACGCTCCGCCAGCCGCTCGGCGTGGTCGGCATCATCAGCCCGTTCAACTTCCCCGCGATGGTTCCGCTGTGGTTCTTCTCGGTGGCCCTCGCCGCCGGCAACGCCGTGGTGCTGAAGCCCAGCGAGAAGGACCCGACGGCCGCCAACTGGATGGCTGCGCTGCTGACCGAGGCGGGGCTGCCGGAGGGCGTCTTCAACGTCGTCCACGGCGACAAGGAGGCCGTCGACGCGCTCCTCGAGCACCCGGACGTGCGCGGGATCTCGTTCGTCGGCTCGACGCCGATCGCCAAGTACGTCTACGAGACGGCGACGTCGCACGGCAAGCGCGTGCAGGCGTTCGGCGGCGCGAAGAACCACATGCTGGTGCTGCCGGATGCCGACCTCGACCTCGCCGCGGACGCCGCCGTGAACGCCGGCTTCGGCTCGGCGGGCGAGCGCTGCATGGCGATCTCGGTGGTGCTGGCCGTCGACACGGTGGCTGACGAGTTCGTGCGCAAGGTGTCGGAGCGGATGAAGACGCTCCGCACCGGCGACGGTATGCGCGGGTGCGACATGGGGCCGCTCATCACCGGGCAGCACCGCGACAAGGTCACCTCGTACATCGACGTGGCGGCATCCGACGGAGCCTCGGTGGTCGTCGACGGTCGCGACGTCGACATCGACGGCGACCCGAACGGCTTCTGGCTCGGCCCGACCCTCATCGACAACGTGCCGACGACCTCGTCGGTGTACGCCGACGAGGTGTTCGGCCCGGTGCTGTCCGTGGTGCGGGTCGAGGGCTACGAAGACGGCCTCGACATCATCAACTCGAGCCCGTACGGCAACGGCACGGCCATCTTCACGAACGACGGGGGTGCCGCTCGGCGCTTCCAGCACGAGGCGACGGTGGGCATGATCGGCATCAACGTGCCGATTCCGGTGCCCGTGGCATACCACTCGTTCGGCGGCTGGAAGGCGTCGCACTTCGGTGACACGAAGGCGTACGGCCCTCACGCCTTCGAGTTCTTCACCGCCGAGAAGGCCGTCACGTCACGCTGGCTCGACCCGTCGCACGGCGGGATCAACCTGGGCTTCCCGCAGCACGACTGACGGAGGGCGTCGCTTTCGTTCGCTGAGTGGGCGATATCCGGTCGTTGAGCGAGCGAGGAACGAGCGAGACGAAACGCCCTGGGCTGACGTACGACGTCGGCTCAGCGCGTTTCGTCTCGCTTCGCTCGCTCAACGACCGGGCAGCGGTGACGCGAAGACCGTTACCGCGCGGGGAACGGCGACGCAGCGCAGCGTGAAGCCGCCGGGCGACTGCTCCTCGAGCTCGCCGTCATGGACGAAGACCGACGGATGCCCCTCCTCGAGGCGCACCGTCATCTCGAACTCCTCGACGACCAGACGCTCGACGTCCGAGCGGGGCGGCATGAGCCCGACGGCGCGCAGCACGGCCGCCGTGCGCTTCCCGAACGCGAGTGACGCCATCGCGCGCGCCCGCGAACCCCGCGCGTGGTGGATGCGGACGTCGAGCGTCGGCTCCACCAGCGTCTCGCGCTGCATCGTCGCGACCCGCTGGGGGTCGTTGCGGCCGACCCCGACGAACACCGACCACACCTGCGCCCGCCGGCCCTCGCGCGCGATCGTCAGCGACTCCGCCCCTCGCAGCGTCCGCCACGCCGCGACGATCCCGCCGAGCCACTTGCCCAGGGCCGCCCGACGGCGATCCCGCTCGTCGATCAGTTCGGGGTAGGTGCCCACCGACACCGCGTTCAGCGCCAGGATGGGCTCGCCCCCGTCCGCCCGCACCTCGATCGCGCTCACTTCGATCGTCGTGCCGCTCTGGAGCGCGTCGATGGCCGTGTCCACGTCGACGAGGCCCGCCGAGCGGGCGAAGTGGTTGAAGGTGCCCCCGGGCATGACGAGGAGCGGGCGGCCGTGCTGACGGGCGAGCCCCGCCATGCGGGAGAC
>NZ_MWLP01000087.1:0-45909 GCF_010634885.1 Microbacterium sp. B35-04
CGTCGTCCTCGCCTCCCTCCAGGACGCGGCGCGGATTCCCGAGGACCCCGAAGACCCGGCCCTCCTGGAGCAGGTCGAGATCCGACTCGAGTACCCCTCGGCGCAGGCCTGGCTCCGCACTCTCGCGGCGGTCCGGCTCGTTCTGGCGACCAGGCTCGGCATCGAGGCGGAAGACGACCATGACGTCACCGATCCCCGCTTCGGCATCTACGACTGGATCGGCTACCGGCTGGACGGTCTCGTTGCCGCGCTCGACCTCGACCGCTGACGAGCGAGCTCAGGGCACCGGGAAGACCAGCGTCGCGAGGCGCATCGGATCGTCGCGTGCGACATGCCGCTGCTCCTGCCGCGCCCATCGCTCCCAGTGCGGGCGGAAGGCCTCCCCGTCACGCGCGAGAGCGCGCTGCTTGCGCGACGCGGCGGGTGACTCGAGCCACACCCGAACGTCCCCGAGGCGGGCCGTCGCCGGTGTGAGCAGGCCGGCGCCCTCGACGATCAGAGGCAGCGAGGGATCGACCGCGTGTGCCTCCGCCGGCTCGCCGACCGTCCAGTCCCAGCGCTGCCAGACACCTACGAGGCCACGCGCATGCGGTGTGAGGATCAGCTCTCTCGCCAGCTCCACGCCGTCGTCGAGGCCATCCCAGCCGGGGTAGACGGAATCCAGCGCCACGACCTGCACACGCCCCCGCAGTGGCCACTGAGCGACGAGCGCACGCGCCAGGGAGGACTTGCCGGCACCGCTGCGGCCATCGATGAGGATGACCGGATTGGATGCCGCCACCCCCGCGATCGCCCTGGTGATCTGGTCGACGGCGATGGCGAGCGAGTTGCCGACCGCGTCAGGGCTACTTCTTGAGGGCGCGGATGACACGGCTGAGCGCGCGGCCGGCGAAGAACACGAACGGGACCGCGACAGTGAGCAGCGCGATGAGGTTCGGCTCGAAGCGAAGGTCGTCGCCGCGGCGGATATAGGCGCCGACCGGGATCGCCCAGCCGCCCCCGCCGCCCCCGCCGTTTCCCGCCTCGTCGGAGCCGCCGCCGAAGCCCGACCATGTCAGGGCGACAGGGATGATGCGGACGCCGTCGACGTCCTGCTGCTCGCCGTATGCGCTCTTCACGCCGAAGGAGGCGGACTGCTGGCCGAGTTCGAGTGCGATGTTGGGCATGGGTCAACGGTAGCGGGCGCGGGCGCTCCGGCACAGCTGCCGCCGCAACACCGCCCAGAGCCGGCAGAACGCACCGCCCGGCTCGTCAGCCCTGGTCGAGCCGCGGCGCAGGTGGACTCGTGGGGATGGTGCCGCCGCCGCGCGTGCCGAGCAGGGTGGCGCGCGTGACGGCGCCGCGGCCGAACTTCGCGGCCGCGCCGTCGAGCGCATCCTCGATGCGCCGCCAGCCGGCGTCGTCGTCCCACAGCGTGGGCGCCGCCGCTCCGGCGGGACGCAGCTTCTCGGCGCGCACGCCGATCAGACGCACGGGCAGTGCGCGATCCACCGACGCGAACAGTTCGAGTGCGGCATCCCCGATCCGCTGGCCCACCGCCGTGGGCTCGACCAGGGTCTGCGAGCGGGAGATCGTTGTGAAGTCCGCGAAGCGCACTTTGATCGCCACGGTCGAAGACTCCCAGCCGTTGCCGCGCAGCCGCGCGCCGACCCGGTCGGCCAGCCGGCGCAGCTCCGAACGCAGCACCGCTGTGTCTGCGATGTCGTGATGGAACGTCTCTTCGTGACCCACGCTCTTCTCGACACGCCCGGTGTCGACGTGGCGGGCGTCGATGCCGCGGGCCAGGTGCCAGACACGATCGCCCATCGCCGGACCCAGGGCTCGATCAAGCAACTCGCGCGGTGCCTCGAGCACGTCGGCGATGGTGCGGATGCCCCGGCCCTCGAGAGCCTCCGAGGCCTTCGGACCGACGCCCCACAGCGCACGCACCGATCTCGGGGCGAGGAACGCCGCCGTGTCGGCCTCAGCGATGACGAGGAGTCCGTCGGGCTTGCTGATGGTGGAGGCCATCTTCGCGACGTGCTTCGTCGCGGCGGCTCCGATGCTGCAGGTGAGCCCCGTCTCGTCGAGCACCCGCTGGCGCAGCATGCGTGCGATCCGCCCGGGACTCCCCCACATCCGGCGCGCTCCGCGCACGTCGAGGAACGCCTCGTCGATCGACAGCGGCTCGACGAGCGGTGTGACGTCGCGGAAGATCCGCATGACCTGCGCCGACATCTCGAGGTAGCGCTCGAAATGCGGCGGGACGACGATCGCGGTCGGACACAGGCGGAGCGCCTGACTGACCGGCATCGCCGATCGCACGCCGAAGCGGCGGGCCTCGTACGAAGCGCTGGAGACGACGGACCTGCTCTCGGGCGCGCCGATGATGATCGCCTTGCCCCGCAGCGACGGGTCGTCGAGCTGCTCCACCGAGGCGTAGAACGCATCCATATCGACGTGCAGGATGCCGGCACCGGTGTCGTCGGCGTTCTCCGGCGAGACGAGACGCCCGGATCCGTCACCACGCCCCATATGATCCATTCTCGCAGCAGCCGCCGACATCGAAATCGAGAGGGCGGACCCGGCCGGGTCCGCCCTCTCGGTTCACGCAGGTGTGTGCACCTGGATCAGTGCCTACGCGCCGGTCGCGCTCGCCCGCTCGAGCACCAGCTCGCGCACGCGTGCGGCATCCGCCTGCCCCTGCATGGCCTTCATGACGGCGCCGATGACCGCACCGGCTGCCTGCACCTTGCCGTCGCGGATCTTCGCCAGCACGTCGGGCTGCGAGGCGAGCGCCTCGTCGATGGCCGCGATCAGCGCCCCGTCGTCAGAGACCACCGCGAGCCCGCGGGCGTCCACGACCTCCTGCGGCGAGCCTTCGCCGGCGATCACGCCTTCGAGCACCTGGCGCGCCAGCTTGTCGGTGAGCGTGCCCGCGTCGACCAGCGCCTGAAGCGCGGCGACCTCGGCGGGCGTGGCCAGCTCGGACGCCTCGCGGCCCTGCACCTTGGCGAGGCGCGCGATCTCGCCGGTCCACCACTTGCGTGCGGACGCGGGCGACGCACCAGCCGCGACGGTCGCAGCGATCTCGGGAAGGATGCCGCTGTTGGCCGCATCCTGGAATTCGAGGTCGGTGAAGCCCCACTCCGTCTTCAGACGGCGGCGGCGCGCAGCCGGCGGCTCGGGCAGCGCCGCGCGGAGCTCTTCGATCAGCTCGATCGGGGGCGCGACCGGCAGCAGATCGGGCTCCGGGAAGTACCGGTAGTCGTCGGCGTCCGACTTGGGACGGCCCGGCGACGTGGTGCCGGTGTCTTCGTGCCAGTGCCGGGTCTCCTGCGTGATCGTGCCGCCCGCGGCGAGGATCGCCGCCTGACGCTGGATCTCGTAGCGCACCGCGCGCTCGACGGAACGCATCGAGTTGACGTTCTTCGTCTCGGTGCGGGTGCCGAGCTTCTCCTGGCCACGGGGGCGCAGCGAGACGTTCGCGTCGCAGCGGAGGTTGCCGCGCTCCATCCGGGCCTCCGAGATGCCGAGCGCGATCACGATGTCGCGGATCGTGGCGACGTAGGCCTTGGCGATCTCCGGCGCACGGTGCTCGGCGCCGAAGATCGGTTTGGTCACGATCTCGACCAGTGGCACGCCCGCGCGGTTGTAGTCGACGAGCGAGTACTCGGCGCCCTGGATGCGGCCGGTCGAGCCGCCGACGTGCGTCAGCTTGCCGGCATCCTCTTCCATGTGCGCGCGCTCGATCGGAACCGTCACGATCTCGCCGTCGGCGAGCTCGATGTCGACGGACCCCTCGAACGCGATCGGCTCGTCGTACTGCGAGATCTGATAGTTCTTGCCGAGGTCGGGGTAGAAGTAGTTCTTCCGCGCGAAACGGCTCGACGGGGCGATCGAGCAGCCGAGGGCCAGTCCGAGGCTGATCGAGTAGCGCACCGCCGTCTCGTTGACGACAGGGAGTGCGCCCGGGAGCCCCATGTCGACGGGTGCAACGAGCGTGTTGGGCGCCGCGTCGTGATTGGCCGAGTTCGCGGGGTTCGCGGCGGCCGAGAACATCTTGGTCTCGGTGTTCAGTTCGACGTGCACCTCGAACCCGAGCACGGGCTCGAAGAGCTCGAGGGCCTTGTCGAATTCCAGCAGCTTGTCCTTCGCCATCAGCGGACGCCTCCGTTCGCGCCGAGGGCCGGGGCCCTGTCCAGGATCGGGCCGCCCCACGAGTCGACCAGCAGTGCTTCGAGCGCCGCACCCACGCGATAAAGGCGCGCATCTTCGTGCGCGGGCGCCAGGAACTGGATGCCGACCGGCAGGCCGTCTTCTGCGGCGAGGCCGGACGGGATGGAGATGCCGGGCACGCCGGCGAGGTTCGCCGGAATCGTCGTCACGTCGTTCAGGTACATCTGCAGCGGGTCGTCGATCTTCTCGCCCAGCCGGAACGCCGTGGTCGGCGCCGAGGGCGTCGCGATGACGTCGACCTGCGCGAACGCCTCGGCGAAGTCGCGCTGGATGAGCGTGCGGACCTTCTGCGCCGAGCCGTAGTAGGCGTCGTAGTATCCCGCCGACAGCGCGTAGGTGCCCAGGATGATGCGCCGCTTCACCTCGTCGCCGAAGCCGGCGTCGCGGGTCTTGGCCATGACGTCTTCGACGGTGCCGCCGGGAACGTCGACGCGGAGCCCGAAGCGCACGGAATCGAACTTGGCGAGGTTGCTGGATGCCTCGGCCGGGAGGATCAGGTAGTACGCGGCGACGCCGTACTCGAAGTGCGGCGCGCTGATCTCGACGATCTCGGCGCCCTGCGCCTCCATGGCGGCCAGCGCCGCGCGGAACGACTCCGACACGCCGGCCTGGAAGCCGCTGTCGGGAAGCTCGCGGATCACACCGACCCTGAGGCCCTTGAGCCCCTGGCCGCTGGCTCCCTCGCGGGCGGCCGCGGCGAAGGACGGCCAATCGTGCGCCAGCGACGTCGAGTCGTGCGGGTCGTGCCCGCCGATGACGTCGTGCAGGAGCCCGGCGTCGAGCACGGTGCGGGTCACCGGGCCGACCTGATCGAGGCTCGATGCGAGAGCGATCGCTCCGTAGCGGCTGACACCGCCGTAGGTCGGCTTGATGCCGACCGTGCCGGTCACGTGCGCAGGCTGGCGGATCGACCCGCCGGTGTCGGAGCCGAGCGCCAGGGGCGCCTCGAACGCCGCGACCGCGGCCGCCGAGCCGCCGCCCGAGCCGCCGGGGATGCGCGTGAGGTCCCAGGGGTTGCGCGTCGGACCGTACGCGGAGTGCTCGGTCGAGGAGCCCATCGCGAACTCGTCCATGTTCGTCTTGCCGAGCGGGACGAGGCCCGCCGCGCGCGAGCGTGAGACCACGGTCGCGTCGTAGGGCGACATGTAGCCCTCGAGGATCTTCGACCCGCTGGTGGACGGCATGTCCGTCGTCACCAGGACGTCCTTGATGGCGAGCGGCACGCCGGCGAGTGGACCGAGGTCGTCACCGGCCGCACGGCGGCGGTCGATGTCGGCAGCCACGTCGAGCGCGTGCTCGTTGACGTGGAGGAAGGCGTGGACGTCGGCATCCACCGCCGCGATGCGGTCGAGGTGCGCCTGCGTCGCCTCGACGCTGGACACCTCGCGGGCGGCGAGCTTGTCTGCGAGCGCGGCAGCGCTCAGCTTCGTGAGATCGGTCACGTGGGGCCCCTTACTGCTCTTCGCCGAGGATCGCTGTCACACGGAAGCGGCCGTCCGCAGCATCCGGTGCGTTCTGCAGCACCTGCGCGGGCGTCAGCAGGTCTCCCGGAACGTCCGGCCGGAACACGTTCTCGAGCGGGATCGGGTGACTGGTGGCGGCGACATCGGGTGTGGCGACCTCGGAGACCTTGGCGATGTTGTCGACGATCGCGTCGAGCTGGCCGGTCAGGCGCTCGACCTCCTCGTCGCTCAGCTGGATCCGGGCGAGCACACCGAGATGGCGCACGAGATCGGGGGTGATTTCAGACACCTCCCCAGCCTACCGGGGCCGCGGCCCGGCCCCACGGCGGTCCCGGCGTAGGCTGATCGCGTGACGACCTACGACCCGCCGCGCCCCTGGATCGCCAGCTACGCCGAAGGCGTTCCCGAGGACCTCGTGCCCGTCACCGGCTCACTCGTCGACATCGTGGACGCATCCGCGCGCGACTACCCGGATGCCGCGGCCCTGCAGTTC
Organism: Microbacterium sp. B35-04; assembly: GCF_010634885.1. Taxonomy (NCBI): domain Bacteria; kingdom Bacillati; phylum Actinomycetota; class Actinomycetes; order Micrococcales; family Microbacteriaceae; genus Microbacterium; species Microbacterium sp. B35-04. Next base: position 6,175 of record NZ_MWLP01000087.1, read on the forward strand.
TTCGGGCGCGAGACGTCGTACCGCTCGCTGCACGAGCAGATCGAGCGCGCGGCCGCAGGGCTCCGAGAGCTCGGCGTGAAGGCGGGCGACCCCGTCGCGATCGTGCTGCCGAACTGCCCGCAGCACATCGTCGCCTTCTATGCGATCCTGCGGCTGGGCGCCGTGGTCATCGAGCACAACCCGCTGTACACGCCCCGGGAGCTCCGCAAGCAGTTCGAGGACCACGGAGCGAAGCACGCGATCGTGTGGACCAAGGTCGTGGCCACCGTGCAGGAGTTCCCCGCCGACCTGGCGGTCACGGGCCTCGTGTCTGTCGACGTGATCAAGGCCATGCCTCTCAGCACCCGGCTGGCTCTCAAGCTCCCCATTGCGAGGGCGCGCGAGTCACGCGCGGCGCTCACCGAACGCGTGTCGGGCACGGTGTCGTGGGAGCAGATCGTCGGTACGGCGCCGCTGCCGGCATCCCATCCCCGCCCCGCGACCGACGACCTCGCCCTCATCCAGTACACGAGCGGCACCACCGGCACGCCGAAGGGTGCAGCGCTCACGCATCGGAACCTGCTCTCCAACGCCGCGCAGGCGCGCGCGTGGGTGCCCTCGATCGTGCGCGGAGACGGATGCGTCGTCTACGCCGTGCTGCCGATGTTCCACGCCTACGGACTGACGCTCTGCCTCACGTTCGCGATGTCCATGGGCGCCCGGCTCGTGCTGTTCCCCCGCTTCGACCCCGACATGGTGCTCGACGTCGCCAAGAAGCATCCGGCGACCTTCCTTCCCCTCGTCCCGCCGATCGCGGACCGCCTGCTCAAGGCCGCACGAGAGAAGGGTGTCTCGCTCGAGGGCACCGAAGTCGCCATCTCGGGGGCGATGGCGCTGCCGCACGAGCTCGTCGTGCCGTTCGAAGCGGCGTCCGGAGGCTTCCTCGTCGAGGGCTACGGGCTCAGCGAGTGCTCGCCGGTGCTGATGGCGAACCCCGTCGCGAACAACCGCGTACCGGGCACGGTCGGTCTTCCGCTGCCCGGCACTGAGTGCCGGGTGGTCGATCCCGACGACCCGACCAAGGATGTCCCCGCCGGCGAGCGGGGCGAACTCGTGGTGCGCGGCCCCCAGGTGTTCGGCGGTTACTACGGCAAGCCGGAGGAGACCGAGGCGGTCTTCGCCGACGGCTGGTTCCGCACCGGGGACATCGTCACCATCGATGACGCCGGATTCGTGCGCATCGTCGACCGCATCAAAGAGCTCATCATCACGGGCGGCTTCAACGTCGCTCCGACGGAGGTCGAGATCGCCCTGCGCCAGCACCCTCGCGTCGAAGACGCCGCGGTCGTCGGCCTGCCCAGCGAGCATTCCGGGGAGGACGTGATCGCGGCCATCGTGCTGACCCCGGGCGAGGACGTGGATGTCGAGGTCGTGCGCGAGTTCGCCCGCGGCATCCTGACGCCGTACAAGGTGCCCCGGCGGATCTACGTGGTCGACGAGCTCCCGAAGTCCCTCATCGGCAAGGTGCTGCGCCGACAGGTGCGCGACCGCCTGCTCACGCTCACGACCGGAGCGTGAACCGACGCCCGACGGAGCGCTCGTCGGGGCGATGGGAGAACCGGTCCGCAGCGACGTCGAGCGTGGAACCGCCGCGCCCCTTCAGCGCTCCCGCTACCCCGCGTCGGATGCGAGAGCGTCGAGCGCTGCCGGTCCCTCGGTGACCAGCACGTGGAACTGGGCGGCATCGAGGATGCGGATGCCGAGCTCCTCCGCCTTCGCGAGCTTGGATCCGGCGCCCGGCCCCGCGGCCACGAAGTCGGTCTTCTTGGAGACACTCGAGGCCGCCTTGCCACCGGCTTTGAGGATCGCCTCCTGAGCCCCTTCGCGGCTGTACCCGTCGAGCGAGCCCGTAGCCACTACGGTGAGGCCCGCGAGCACTCCCCCGGTGCTGACGGCCGCACCCGGGCCGGGATGACCGGGCGTCGCCAACTGCGCGCCGGCGGCGGCCCAGCGCTCGACGATCTCGCGGTGCCAGTCGACCTCGAACCAGTCGATGAGCGAGTCGGCGATGATTCCGCCGACGCCCTCGACGCCGGCGAGCTCGTCGCGCGACGCCCCGCGGATTGCCTCGACCGACCCGAACCACTGCGCGAGAGCACGCGCGGCGACGGGTCCGACGTGGCGGATGTTCAGGGCGACGAGGAATCGCCACAGCTCCTTCGTCTTCGCGCGCTCGAGCTGATCGAGCAGCGTGATCGCCTGAGCCGAGGGCTGGGGACCGACCGCCCCCGCCTTCTTCTCAGCGGCCGACGGGTTGCGGCGGAACGGTGCCCGCCGGACGAACTCGCCGGACTTCTCGTCGACGCGCGGTTCGCCGGTCTCGGCATCGCGCACGACCACCTCGATCGGCACGAGCTGATCGAGGGTGAGCTCGAACAGGCCGGCCTCGGTCTCGAGGGGTGGGAGGTCGGGCACCGACGGCTGCGTGAGAGCTGCAGCGGTCACCTCGCCGAGCGCTTCGATGTCGAGGCCGCCGCGTGACCCGATGTGCTCCACGCGGCCGCGCACCTGCGCGGGGCAGGCCCGCGTGTTGGGGCAGCGCAGGTCGATGTCGCCTTCCTTCGCCGGCGCGAGCGCCGAGCCGCATTCGGGGCAGTCGGCGGGCATCACGAACTCGCGCTCGGTGCCGTCGCGCAGCTCGACGACGGGGCCCAGGATCTCGGGGATGACGTCGCCCGCCTTGCGGAGCACGACGGTGTCGCCGATGAGCACGCCCTTCGCACGGACGACGTCCTGGTTGTGGAGGGTCGCCTGCCGCACCACCGACCCCGCGACCCGTGCGGGCGCCATGACGGCGAACGGCGTCGCCCGACCGGTGCGCCCGACCGAGACGACGATGTCGAGCAGCGTGGTGTTGACCTGCTCGGGCGGGTACTTGTAGGCGATCGCCCACCGCGGAGCGCGACTGGTCGCGCCCAGCTCGTCGTGGAGCGCGAGCTCGTCGACCTTCACGACGACGCCGTCGATCTCGTGTTCCACGTCGTGGCGGTGCTCGCCGTAGTGCGCGACGAAGTCCAGCACGCCGTCGATGTCGTCCGTGGTGCGGAAGTAGGGGCTGGTCGGCAGACCCCACTCCGCGAGCAGCGCGTAGATCTCGCTCTGCGAGTCGACCGGGGGCCGGCTCCACGCGCCGATGCCGTGGACGAACAGCCGGAGTGAGTCGAGGCGGGCCTGCCCGGCCTCGTGCTCCAGACCGTCCTTCTTGTCGAGCTGCTGACGCAACCCGCCCGACGCGGCGTTGCGCGGATTCGCGAACGACGGGAACCGGCGCTCGGCGCTGACACGCGCCTTCGCCTCGTCGAACGCCCTGCTGCGGGCTCGCGTCTCGTCGACGGCGCGGTCGCGCATCTCGGCCTGCAGCGCGTTGAGCCGCGCGAACGCCGCCACGGGGATGAACACCTCGCCGCGGACCTCGACGATGTCGGGGTGGCCGGTGCCGGCCAGGCGCTGCGGGATGCCGGCGACGCGGACGGCGTTCATCGTCACGTCCTCGCCGACGCGGCCGTCGCCGCGTGTCGCCGCCGACGTGAGCACCCCGCGCTCGTAACGCAGGCTGATCGCGAGGCCGTCGATCTTGAGCTCGGTCAGCCACCGCACCTTCCTGCCCGCGGCCGCCTCGGCCTTGACGCACCACTCCCGCAGCTCTTCGGCGCTGAACACGTTGTCGAGGCTGAGCATGCGCTCGGCGTGCTCGATCGGCGCGAACATCGAGCTCTCGGCGGCTCCCACCGTCTGGGTGGGCGAGTCCTGCCCCTGCAGCTCGGGGTGCATGTGCTCGATCTCTTCGAGCCGCCGCATCCATCCGTCGTAGGTGGCGTCGTCGACGATCTCCGCGTTGCGCCCGTAGTACGCGTCACGCGCGCCGAGGATGCGCTCGGTCAGATCCTGGGCTTCGACTCGCGCGACCTCGAGGCCGGCGTCTGCGGGAAGTACGGCATCCGTCACCCCGCCAGTCTAGGAGCGGGCTCCGACAGCACCCAGGCGCGGGAGCGATACACCGCCCGACGGCCAACCCGGCGGGTGAGCGCCGCGGCGCGGCATCCGTCCCGCCTCTATGCCTCCACCGGCACGGCCGAGACGGTGCGATCGATCGTGAACTGCCCGATCACACGCGTGCCGTCGTACAGCACCGCCGTCTGCCCCGGGGCGACGCCGTCGAAGGGCGTCTCGGGCACCACTGTCAACAGTCCCGCGGCGAGCGTGGCCGACGCGGGCACCGGGTCGGCGTGGGCACGGATCTGCACGTGGCAGGCGAACTCCCCCGCCTGTTGCGGTCGGCCGGCCCACGAGTACCGCTCCCCCGCGATCTCGGCGGTGGCGAGGGCCTCCTTGGGCCCGACGACGACGGTGTTCGAGACCGGCCGCACCTCGAGCACGAACCGGGGCTTGCCGTCGGGTGCCGGCACGCCGAGCTGGAGGCCGCGGCGCTGGCCGACCGTGAACGCATGGGCTCCCTCGTGCGAGCCGACGACGGCGCCGGTGCGGTCGAGGATGTCGCCGCGCTCGGCGCCGACCTTGTCGGCGAGCCAGCCGCGGGTGTCTCCGTCGGGGATGAAGCAGATGTCGTGACTGTCGGGCTTGTGCGCCACCGTGAGGCCGCGCTCCTCGGCCTCGGCCCGCACGAGCGCCTTGGACGGCGTCGCACCGAGCGGGAAGTAGGTGTGGGCCAGCTGCTCGGCGTTCAGCACTCCCAGCACATAGGACTGGTCCTTCGCAGCGTCCGACGCGCGGTGCAGCTCGAGACCCTGGGGTCCGTCGACCAGCGTCGCGTAGTGGCCGGTGCAGACGGCGTCGAAGCCCAGCTCGAGCGCGCGCTCGAGGAGCGCGGCGAACTTGATCTTCTCGTTGCAGCGCATGCAGGGGTTGGGCGTCCGGCCGGCGCGGTACTCGGCCACGAAGTCGTCGATGACGTCATCGCGGAAGCGCTCCGAGAAGTCCCACACGTAGAACGGGATGCCCAGGCGATCGGCCGCGCGCCGGGCGTCCATGGCGTCCTCGATGGTGCAGCAGCCGCGGCTGCCGGTGCGGAGCGTGCCGCCGGCCCTCGAGAGGGCCAGATGCACGCCGACGACGTCGTGGCCGGCGTCGACGGCCCGCGCGGCCGCCACCGCGGAGTCCACTCCGCCGCTCATGGCCGCAAGGATTCGCATGGGTCCAGTCTACGAACCCGCACCTGACCGTGGCCCGGATGCCGCCCGCGCGCGCTCGACCGCTTCCGGCAGCACCGCCAGCACCGCGTCGACGTCGGCGTCGACGGTGGTGCGTCCGAGCGTGAGCCGGAGCACCTGCCGGGCCTCGGCCTCCGTCCGTCCCATCGCGATCACGACGTGCGACGGCTCGGGCACCCCGGCCTGGCACGCCGACCCAGTCGACACCGCGATGCCGGCACGGTCGAGCAGGAAGAGCAGGGTCTCGCCCGCCGCACCGGGGAAGAGCACGTGCGCGTTCCCCGGCACACGGTCCACGGGATCGCCGAGCAGCTCGGCACCGGGGATCGTGTGCCGGATGCCGCTCACCAGCCGCTCACGCAGAGCCCCGAGCCGCACCGCCTCGGCCTCGCGCTCCGCCTCGGCCGCCTCGGCGGCCACGGCGAATGCCACCGCCCCGGCCACGTCCTGCGTGCCGGCGCGCAGCCGCCGCTGCTGACCGCCGCCGTGCTGGAGCGCCGTGAGGTCGGCGCCGCGCGCGACCACGAGCGCGCCGACGCCGGTCGGCCCGCCGATCTTGTGGGCCGACACGCTCAGCGCCGTCAGCCCGGCGCGGCCGCGGGCATCCCCTCGCCAGCCGCGGAACGACACGGGCACGTGCCCGAAAGCGGCGACGGCGTCGAGGTGCAGCGGCACCTCGGCCGCCGCGGCCGCCGCGGCGAGCGCCGCGGCGTCGTTGATCGTCCCGGCTTCGTTGTTGGCGACGAGGGCGGTGGCGAAGGCGGCGTCCGGCAGCGCGGCCGAGAAGGCGTCGAGGCGGATGCGGGCAGCGGCATCGATGCCGACGTGCCGCACGTGGGCGCCCTGCGCCTCGAGCCATTCCACAGCGTCGAGCGTCGCGTGGTGCTCGCCGTCCGGCAGCACCACGGCGTCCGCGTCGGCGGGTCTTGCCCACCAGAGTCCCTTCACGGCGAGGTTGACGGCCTCGGTGCCGCCCGATGTGAAGACGACCTCGATCGGGTCCGCGTCGATCACTGCGGCAAGGCGCTCGCGCGCCTCTTCGAGCACCCGGCGCGCGTGCTGCCCGGCCCCGTGAATCGACGAGGCGTTGCCCGCCACCGTGGCCGCGTCGATCCAGGCGTCGCGCGCCTCGGGACGCAGCGGCGCGGTGGCGGCGTGGTCGAGGTAGATCTGCTGGTCGCTCATGCGCACCCGCTCCCCTCTCGATCGCGTTGCCGACGACTGCGCCCGAGTCCCGTGAGGCACGGCACCGGGTCTCGTAACAAGTCCGACTCCGACCATGGTTATGGTAGTCCGCATGGTCAGCCCGGAGTCCGTCCTCTCGCCCCCGGCTGCGGGCTTGCTCAGCCCGCAGCTCGATGGGCTGGGCGTCGTGCTGCTCCCCCACGGCGGTCGGCTGCGGGTGTGGTCGGGCGCGGCGGATGCCGTCGACCTCGTCGTCTTCGACGACACCGACCTCGACTGGATCACCGCGACCGAGCCGCTCAGCCCGATCGGCGGCGGCGTGTGGGAGATCACGACACCGCTCCTGCGCCCGGGCGCCCGATACGCGATCCGCGTCGATGGACCGCAGGCGCCCGGCAACACCTTCAACCGCGGCACGCTCCTGCTCGATCCGTACACGCGCGGCGTCGTCCGCACCGGTTACGACGGCTGGCGCTCCGCCGTGGTCGAAGGCTCCTTCGACTGGGGAGGTGTGCACAAGCCCGCGGTGCCCATGGATCGCACGGTGCTGTACGAAGGTCATCTGAAGGGCCTGTCGAAGCGGCATCCCGACGTCCCGGGAGCACTGCGCGGCACCTACGCCGGACTCGCCCATCCGGCGATGGTCCAGCACTTCCTCGATCTGGGCGTCACGAGCATCGAGCTGCTGCCCGTCCACGCCTTCACCACTGAGCCGCGGCTGCTCCAGCACGGTCTCACGAACTACTGGGGCTACAACTCCCTGGGCTTCTTCGCCCCGCACGCCGCCTATGCCACCGAGGATGCTCGCCGGCAGGGCCCCGAGGCGGTCCTCCGCGAGTTCAAGGGCATGGTGAGGCTGCTGCACGAGGCCGGGCTGGAGGTGATCCTCGACGTCGTGTACAACCACACGGCCGAAGAGGGCATCGGCGGACCGCGCTCGAGCCTGCGCGGTATCGACAACCGCGCGTACTACCGCCAGGAGGACGACGGCGCGTACATCGACGTCACCGGCTGCGGCAATTCCCTGGACACGTCGACGGATGCCGCCGCCCGCCTGGTCCTCGATTCGCTGCGGTACTGGGCGAACGACGTGCAGGTCGACGGGTTCCGGTTCGACCTCGCCGCGACGCTCGGCCGGGACTCGGCCCACCACTTCACGCCGGAGCATCCGCTGCTGCGCGCGATCCTCGACGATCCGGCTCTCGCCGGCGTCAAGAAGATCGCCGAGCCGTGGGACGTCGGCATGGGCGGCTGGCAGACCGGGAACTTCGGCGACGGATGGAGCGAGTGGAACGACCGCTACCGCGACCGTGTCCGCAACTTCTGGCTGAGCGACGTGGACTACGCGCGCCGCGCGTCCACCTCCCCTGTCGGCATCGGCGGTTTCGCGAACCGGCTCGCCGGCTCGGCGAACACCTTCGCAGACGAGCGCGGGCCGCTCGCGAGCGTGAACTTCGTGACCGCTCACGACGGCTTCACCCTGCGCGATCTCGTCTCGTACGACGTGAAGCACAACTTCGGCAACGGCGAGCACAACCGGGACGGCGCCGACACGAACCGCTCCTTCAACCACGGCGCCGAAGGCCCGACGGACGATGCGGGAATCCTCGCCACCCGCCGCAAGGCCATGCGCAACCTGCTGGGCACGCTCCTGCTCTCGGCCGGCGTGCCCATGATGACGGCGGGCGACGAGTTCGCCCGCACGCAGCGGGGCAACAACAACGCCTACTGCCACGACTCGGTGCTCACGTGGCTGTCGTGGGAGCACGCGCCCTGGCAGCGAGACCTGTACGCGCACGTGCGTCACCTGCTGCGCCTGCGACGCGAGAACCCGGCGCTGCGCCCCAGCCGCTTCGCGCGGCTCGGCGAGCGCACACCCTCGGCATCCGTCATGGAGTGGTATGACGAGCACGGCGAGACCATGTCTCTCGAGCGGTGGACCGATCCGGCTCACCGCACGCTCCAGTACGTCGCGGCCTCCACTCCGGAGTTCGAGGGGTTCAACCGGGTGCTTCTCATGGTCCACGGCAACGAGCGGCCGATCAGAGTCACACTCCCCGACATCGACGGCGTGACCCGGTACATCTCACTGTGGTCGAGCGCAGACGAGAGGCCGTCCGAGCTGACACCCGCCTTCCCCCCCGGCGACACGATCGCCCTCCCGGGCACGACGATGCGCCTCTTCCGTGCCGAATAGCTCAGCCGACATCCGGAGGACGAGCGACGTCACGTCGCTGTCGTCCCGGTTCGGCGCGCGATAGGTTCGACACGTGGTCACGACGACGCGCTCCGCGCGCTCCCGCCCGTGGCGGAGCGCCTCGGCCCTCCCTGTCCGCGATATCCGTGCCTGGCAGGCTGAACGCGACACCGCAGCGCGGCGCGTTCCCCTCGCCCAGCCCTCACCGGCGGTGCCCTGGGGCGATTACCGTCCCAAGGCTTTCGACGGCGAGGTTGTGCCGTTCCGTGTGACGGCGTTCCGCGAGGGCCACGACCGCATCGGCGTCCATCTGCGCCTCTTCTCGCCCAGCGGCGACGAGTCCCTGCATCGCCTGCGTTCGCTCGACGACGGCTTCGATCGCTGGCAGACCGAGGTCGCGCTGCTCGAGCAGGGCATCTGGCGTTTCCGCTTCGAGTCGTTCGGCGACGACTTCGCCACCTGGGAGCACGCCGCCTCGCTCAAGATCGCCGCGGGAGTGGATGCCGCGCTCATGCGCGAACTCGGAGCGCTGCTGTTCGACCGCGCCACGGCCGAGAAGGGCCGCCCGGTGGCCGAGCGGCGCACGCTCGCCGCGGCTGCGGCATCCCTCCGCGACAGCGCCGTCGACGACGCGGCCGCGCTCGTCATCGTCGAGGACCCGACGCTGGCCGGATACTTCCGTCAGCGCCCGCTCATGTCTCTCGCCACGGTCGGGGACGACCTCGAGCTCCTCGTCGAGCGCGAACGCGCCGGCGTCGGGGCGTGGTACGAGTTCTTCCCCCGCTCGGAGGGCGCGCGCCGCCTCAAGGACGGCACGGTGAAGAGCGGCACCTTCCGCACGGCGGCGAAGCGACTGCCGGCTGTGGCCGAGATGGGCTTCGACGTGCTGTACCTGCCGCCGATCCACCCGATCGGCACGGTGAACCGCAAGGGCCCGAACAACACGCTCGAGGCGGGACCGGGCGATCCGGGCTCGCCCTGGGCGATCGGCTCGGCGGCCGGCGGACACGACACCGTCCACCCCGACCTCGGCACGCTCGCCGACTTCCGCGCGTTCGTGCGCAGCGCGCGCGCCGCGGGCCTCGAGATCGCCCTGGATCTGGCGCTCCAGGCGGCTCCCGATCACCCCTGGGTCACCGCCCACCCCGAATGGTTCACGACGCTTCCCGACGGCTCCATCGCCTACGCCGAGAACCCGCCGAAGAAGTACCAGGACATCTACCCGGTCAACTTCGACAACGACCCAGCCGGCATCCGTGCCGAGGTGCTCCGAATCGTCCGCCACTGGATCGCGCAGGGCGTGCGCATCTTCCGCGTCGACAACCCGCACACCAAGCCGCTGCAGTTCTGGGAGTGGCTCATCGGGACGGTGACCGCGGAAGACCCGGACGTCGTGTTCCTCGCCGAGGCCTTCACGCGCCCCGCACCGCTGCAGAGCCTCGCCTCCGCCGGCTTCCAGCAGAGCTACACGTACTTCGCGTGGCGCAACACCAAGGCGGAGCTGGAGGAGTTCCTCTCGGCGCTCGCGCACGAGACCGATGACTTCGTGCGGCCCAACCTCTTCGTCAACACCCCCGACATCCTCACCGAGTACCTGCAGTTCGGCGGCCGCGCCGCGTACCGCATCCGTGCGGCCATCGCAGCCACCGCAGCCCCGAGCTACGGCGTGTATGCCGGCTACGAGCTCTACGAGAACGTGGCGCGCCCGGGATCCGAAGAGAACATCGACAACGAGAAGTACGAGTACAAGTTCCGCGATTGGGCCGGCGCCGAGGAGCACGGCGACTCGCTGGCGCCGTTCCTCGCCCGACTCAACGACATCCGGCGCGCGCACCCCGCCCTCCGCCAGCTGCGCAACCTCAGCGTCCACTGGAGCGACGACGACGCGATCCTGGTGTACGCCAAGCACCTCGACGCCGCGCTCTCGCCCGACGGTCGCAGCGACACCGTCATCGTGGTGGTCAACACCGACCCCCACTCGGTGCGCCAGACGATGGTCCACCTCGACACCCGCGCCTGGGGCGTCGAGCCCGGTTCGCCGTTCGAGGTCGAGGACCTCGTCACCGGCGCCCGCTGGACGTGGTCGGATCACAACTACGTGATGCTGGACGCGTTCACCGAGCCGGTCCACATCCTCCACGTGAAGGAACCCCGATGACGCTCACCGACCAGATCCTCGATGCCGTCGCGACGGGCTCCTACCACGACCCGCACACCGTGCTCGGCATCCATCCCGACACGGATGCCGAGGGCAACAGGACCTGGATCGTGCGTGCCCGCCGGCCGCTCGCACGCAGCGTGACCGCTGTCTTCGCCGACGGCACACGCGTCCCCCTCGAGCACGTGCGCGCAGGAATCTGGGAGGGCACGCGCGCCGGCGCCCTCACGCGGTACGAGCTGCACGCGGCCTACGCACAGGGGCCGGACTACATCGCCGACGACCCCTACCGCCACTCCCCGACGATCGGCGAGCTCGACCTGCACCTGATCGGCGAGGGCCGCCACGAAGAGCTGTGGCGCGCGCTCGGCGCGCATGAGCGCGCGCACGACGGGTCGATGGGCACTGCCTTCACGGTGTGGGCGCCGAATGCGCGCGCCGTGCGCGTGGTCGGCGACTTCAACGGGTGGGACGGTCAAGGGCACGCCATGCGCTCCATGGGCGGCACCGGAGTGTGGGAGCTCTTCGTCCCCGGCATCGGCCAGGGCACGTCCTACAAGTTCGAGATTCGCGGGCGCGGCGGCGACTGGGCGCTCAAGGCCGACCCGATGGCCCGGTTCGCCGAGGTGCCTCCCGCCACGGCATCCGTCGTCGTCGGCTCGTCATATTCCTGGGGCGACGCCGCCTGGCTCGCCGAGCGCGCTCGCTCGACGCCCGTGTCGCGGCCGATGTCGGTGTACGAGCTGCATTTCGGATCATGGCGGCAGGGGCTGTCGTATCGCGACGCCGCGGATGAGCTCATCGACTACGTCACCGGCCAGGGGTTCACCCACATCGAGTTCCTCCCGCTCGCCGAGCACCCGTTCGGTGGGTCGTGGGGCTACCAGGTCACCGGCTACTACGCGCCGACCAGCCGCTTCGGGCACCCCGACGATCTGCGCTACCTCATCGACAGACTCCACCAGGCCGGCATCGGCGTGATCATGGACTGGGTTCCCGGCCACTTCCCCAAGGATGCCTTCGCGCTGGCCCGGTTCGACGGCGAGCCGCTGTACGAGCACGCGGATCCCCGGCGCGGCGAGCACCGCGAATGGGGCACGTACATCTTCGATTACGGCCGCAGCGAAGTGCGGAACTTCCTCGTGGCGAACGCGCTCTACTGGTTCGAGGAGTTCCACGTCGACGGCCTCCGGGTGGACGCGGTGGCGTCCATGCTCTACCTCGACTACTCCCGCGAAGACGGCGAGTGGTCGCCCAACGTGCACGGCGGTCGCGAGAACCTGGAGGCCATCCGGTTCCTTCAGGAGGTCAACGCCACGGCGTACAAGCGCTACCCCGGCATCGCGATGATCGCCGAGGAATCGACGAGCTTCCCGGGAGTGACGGCGCCGACGAGTCAGGCGGGTCTCGGCTTCGGGTTCAAGTGGAACATGGGCTGGATGAACGACTCGCTCCAGTACATCAAGCGCGATCCGATCTACCGATCGCATCACGAGGGCGAGCTCTCGTTCTCGTTCGTCTACGCCTTCAGCGAGAACTACGTGCTGCCCATCAGCCACGACGAGGTCGTCCACGGAAAGGGCAGCCTCTTCGCACGGATGCCGGGCGACCACTGGCAGAAGCTGGCCAACATGCGGGCCTTCCTGGCGTACATGTGGGGGCACCCGGGCAAGCAGCTGCTGTTCATGGGTCAGGAGTTCGGCCAGCTGTCGGAGTGGTCCGAGGGTCGCTCGCTGGACTGGTGGCTGCTCGACCAGCCGACGCACGCGCAGCTGCAGCAGTTCGTGGGTGTGCTCAACCGCGTGTACCGAGACCAGTCCGCGCTGTGGTCACGCGACAGCGACGGCGCGGCGTTCAACCGGCTCGGGGCGCCGAAGTGGAATCCGAACGTCGTCGCCTTCGCACGGCGCGACTGGCACGGCAACACGATCGTGGTCGCCGCGAACTTCTCCGGCCAGCCGCTCACCTCGTACGAACTGGACCTGCCCGAGAGCGGTGTCTGGCACGAGATCCTCAATACCGACGCGCAGGCGTACGGCGGATCGGGCGTCGGAAACCTCGGCGTCGTCCACGCCGGTGCGGGTGGACGTGCCTCCCTCGTGCTGCCGCCGCTGGGTGTGCTGTGGCTGCGTCACGAGACGAGCGCGCACATCCCCTCACCCACCCAGGGGTGAGCGGGCGTTCGTGGTCAGAACAGCAGCGAAGCGAGGCGGCTGCGCGCAGCGATGACGCGCGGATCGGCGTCGCCGACGAGCGCGAAAAGCTCCAGCAGACGCTCGCGCACCGGCGTGCGCTCCTCGTCGGGCAGTGCCGCGAACAGATCGAGCAGACGACCGAAGGCGTCCTCGACGTGCCCGCCCGAGATGTCGAGATCGGCGACGGTGAACTGCGCCTCGATGTCCTGCGGAGCGGATGCCGCAGCCGCACGCGCCGCCTGGAGATCCACGTTCTGCACGCGCAGCAGCAGACGCACCTGACCGAGCCCGGCGCGAGCCTCGGCGTCGCGAGGGTTCTCGGCGAGGGCCGTCTCGTATGCGACGACCGCACGGGCGTAGTCGCCCTCTTCGATCGCCTCGAATGCCTCGGCGTGCAGCGGGGGGAGCGCGGGTTCGGCGGGCGCCTCGTCCGGCGCCTGTCCGTCGACGGCTGCCGAGCCTGTCACGCCGTTCTGCGCCGCGAGCTGGAGGAGCTGGGCGAACACCTCGCGCACCTGCTGCTCGGGCACTGCGCCGGTGAACATCTGCACGGGCTGCCCGGCCACGAGGGCGACGACCATCGGGATCGACTGGGCGCGGAACGCCTGCGAGAGCTGCGGGTTGGCGTCGACGTCGACTTTCGCGAGGACCAGTCGTCCCCCGAGCTCGAGCACGACCTTCTCGAGGACCGGGCTCAGCTGCTTGCACGGGCCGCACCACTCGGCCCACAGGTCGACGACCACGGGGACGGTCCGCGAGAGCTCCAGAACCTGCGGGAACGTCTCATCGGTGACGTCCAGCACGAGCGACGGCACCACGACGGCGTTGCCCGCAGGAGCTTCCTCACCCGGGGCGGCCGCCGCGGTGGAGGCGGGCCGGTTCCGAAGGGTGGACAGGTCGACGGCACCGCGCAGCGAGGCGCCCAGAGTGGGATCGGTCACGGAAGAACCCTCGCATCGAGAATGTCGGATGAGTAACCGAGCAGGCGGATCTTCTCGTTCGACCCGGGCCCGGGGACGTAGAAGAACACCTGATCGCTGTACGTGGTCTCGAACCCCGTCGGGGACTGGTCGGCGCCCGCCAACGTCTTCACGGGCGGGTTGTCGGCGACCTTGATCACCGCTTCCACCACCGTGGGCGTGGCGGTGTCGATCTCGTTGATGTTCACCGCGACGATCGCCCCGCTCTCGACCGTCTGCAGGGCGAACGGCGCCTGGGGTCCTGCCGCGGAGGAGAACTCGAGTTTTCCGGTCGAGGCGGCGGTCTTGTTGAAGTCTGCGAGCCGCCGATCCCGGTCCGCGGCGATGCTCGTCCGCAGCTGGTCGCTCTCGACCTCGAAGAGGTCGTAGTAGATGCTCGCCTCACCCTGGTTGATGATGTCCGCGTACGCGGCGGCGACCTGGTCGGGTTGCATGACGAGGAAGGGAGAGTCGGGCTCGACCGCCGGCGCACCGATGTACGAGGGTGCCAGGTCCGGCAGCGAGGTCGATGCTTCGAGGCTTCCGACGTAGGCGAGCTTGTAGTCCGCCCACTGGTCCTTCTGCGTCAGCACCATGATGCTCGACGTCTTCGACTCCTCGTCGTCGGCGACCGCGATCACCGAGCGTGGCCAGCCGTCGTAGGCCTGCGGGAGGACGATCTCGAGCGGCTTGGAGAGGATGGGGGCCGGAGCCGGGTACTCCGGGAGCGTGGCGCGCAGCTTGTAGTACGTGTCGCGGGCGGCGAGCGCCGCGCCCTCGAGGCGCGTCTCGGCGAGGTTGCCGTCGAGCGCCGCGTCGGCTTCGGCGACCGTCGAGGCGACGCGGGTCAGGATCCGCTCGGCCTGCGCCTTGGTGACCGCCGGGGCCTGCTGGCCTTCCGGAGCGATGACCGTCGCCGTCGGGGACGGCGTCGGCGAGGGGGCGAGCTGGGGCCAGGCGTCGGCGGAGCAGCCCGTGAACAACAACGCCGAGACGGCGACGACCGGCAGCACGGCGAACGCACGCCGACCGCTCGCCACGGCGCGACGTGACGCGGGCGAGCTGCTGATGACGCCCTTGTCGTCGCCGTCGATCGCGATGTCGATGGGCTCCGTAACCGGCAGTGGCAGCCCCTTGCGGCGCGGCCCGCGCTTCCGGCGGGCGTGACGGATGCCGAGGATGTAGAGGAACACGCCGATCGCCATGAGGATGGCGCCGCCGACGATGAGCGGACCCGCCCACGGCGTCGAGGTCTGCAGCGGCCATGTCACCGTCACCCTGCTCGGGGCGGGTGCGGTGCCGTCAGCCGCGACGAGCACGCTCATCTCCGCGGGCAGCTGCAGCGGCGCGATGAGAAGGTCCTTCTGCTGGTATTCGTCGAGCCAGAGGTCCGACCCGACGGGGCTGCGGCCGGGCGCATCGGCGGCGGCGTCGGCGTCGGCGGCCGCCTCTTCGGGCGCGGCACCCTCGGCGGGGGCCTCCGGCGTGGCGCCGGCGATCGCGTCGACCTCGGGCTCGACGACGACGATCTCGACCTCGCCGTCGCCGGTCGACGTGACATGCGTGTACGTCGTGTCGGACAGCCAGGACTCCATATCTGCCGTCCGGCCGTAGGAGGCGAAGATGTCGCCCTCGGCCTGGGCGCGCAGTGTCTGCGTCCCCGGCATCTGGTTGAGTACGGCGCCGTCGATCAGGAGATACGGGGTCTCCTCCTCGACGGAGATCGCCGTGGTCTCAGTCCTGGGTCCCTGGAAGATCGTCCGCTGGGCGATCCCCGCACCGATCATCACGGTGGCGAGCACGAACGCCGCCACGGCCCACACGAAACGCACGAAGAACACCTTTCCCGGACGCGCAGACGCAGCGCGACCCTTCGATTCGACATTTCAGACTAGCGGGGATGACCTGGGAGGCGCGTGGGAGGGATCATTCCACGGACTGGACGCCCCGCATGCGTATCCTTGGCGGACAGAACGATCGACGCGGCGTCGATCGGCAGGGGGACCTCGATGAAGCTGCACAGCCCGTTCCGCACCGCGCTTCTTGCGACGCTGGGTGTCGGTCTCGGACTGCTACTCATCGGCAGCATCCAGAACCTTCAGACGATCCTGCTCTACGTCGGGACCGCGCTGTTCCTCTCGCTCGGCCTGGATCCGATCGTCGCGTGGCTCGAACGCCGCAAGCTGCCCCGCTGGGCGGCCGTCCTCGTCACGATCCTCGGGGTGCTCGCCGTCTTCGCCGGCATCATCCTCATGGTGGTGCCGATCATCGTGCAGCAGATCGGACAGCTCGTCGTGGCCATCCAGACGCTGGCCGAGGACGGGATGTTCGACGACCCGGTCGGCGCGATCCAGGACTGGCTGCAGACGGTCTTCCCCGCGCTCAACGTCGACGAGGTCTGGGGCTATATCGAGGACTGGTACGCGTCCCTCGATGTCGGCGCGATCGGCAGCGAGGTCGGCGGCAGCATCATCACGATCATCGGCGCGCTCATCGCGGGCTTCGCCGGCGCGTTCATCGTGCTGATCCTCACCATCTACTTCACCGCGTCCACCCCGAGCCTGAAGCGCTCCGTCTACCAGTTGGTGCCCGCATCCAAGCGCGCCCGCTTCATGGATCTCGGCGAGCAGATCACCGATTCGGTCGGCTACTACGTCATCGGGCAGGTGACGCTCGGTCTCATCAACGGCGTGTTGAGCGCGATCTTCCTGTCGATCATCAACGCGCCGTTCCCCGCCGTGCTCGCCGTGATCGCGTTCTTCTTCTCGCTCATTCCGCTCGTCGGCACGCTCACCGGCTCGATCATCATCGTGCTGACATGCCTCGTGGTGGGCTCCCCCACCATCGCGCTGATCGCCGGCATCTACTACCTGATCTACATGCAGATCGAGGCGTATGTCATCTCCCCGCGCATCATGGGGCGGGCCGTCTCGGTGCCCGGAGCAGTGGTCGTGATCGCCGCGCTCGCGGGCGGCTCGCTGCTGGGCCTGCTCGGTGCGCTGGTCGCGATCCCGGTGGCCGCCAGCATCCTGATCCTCTACCGCCAGGTCGTGATCCCGCGCCAGAACGAGAGGTGACCCGGCGCCGGCACACGACGTCGCTACAGTCGCGTCATGCCTCTGAGTCGAGGGACCCGTTCCACTCCAGCGGCAGCGGCAGCGCGTCGGGGTTGACCGCAGCCACGATCTCGGTGAGCACCCGGCGGGTCTGGTTCTCGCCCACCCACAGGTGCTTCCCGCCTTCGACGGGGATCAGCACCGCGTCCGGCACGCCGGCGAAGCGCTGGGCCGCGGCATCCGGTCGCAGGTAGTCGTCGAACTCGGGAACCAGCACGATCAGGCGCCGGTCGTCGCCCGCCCACGCCGCGACCTCCTCGGCGGTCGCCCGGTGCAGCGGCGGCGACAGCAGCACGGCGCCCTCGATCAGGTGATCGCGCCCGTACTTGAGGGCGAGCTCCGTGCCGAAGGACCATCCCAGCAGCCACGGCCGCGGCAGCCCGCGGGCATGCACGAAGTCCATCGCGGCAGCGACATCGAATGCTTCGGCCCGCCCGCCGTCGAACGCGCCCTCGCTCGTGCCCCGCGGCGAGGTGGTGCCACGCGTGTTGAACCGGAGCACCGCGAGATCGGCGAGGGCGGGAAGACGCCCCGACGCCTTGCGGAGGATGTGCGAGTCCATGAACCCTCCCGCTGTGGGAAGCGGATGCAGCGTCACGAGCGTCGCTACCGGCTCGCGGGTCTCGGGAAGCGCGAGCTCACCGACCAGCGTCAGGCCGTCGAGCGTCTCGAGCTCGATGTCTTCCCGCCGAGCGGGAAGCTGCATCGGTCCGCGGATCTCCATGTCATGCCACCTTCCAGCAGTGCTGATGCCAGTGCCGACGTGCGGCGAGATCCGCCGCATCGCCCAGGACGCCGTCCGCGCGCCACGCCACGAGGTGCGCGACGCCGATATCGATCTGCCGACCGCATCCCGGGCACGTGTACGGCTTCTGGGCCTGGAGGGCCGAGACCGGCTGCACCAGCCACTCGACACCGCGGCGCACCTCCGTGCGCTTCCAGCCCGCGAGGAGTCGCTCGAAGGACCCGTCGCCGCTCGGGTCAGGACGGCGGCGGTTCGACCTCGGCACGGCTCAATACCAGCCCGTGCGCTGCGAGTGGTCCCACGCACCGCACGGCGTGCCGTAGCGTCCGCCGATGTAGCCGAGGCCCCACGTGATCTGCGTCGCGGGATTGGTCTCCCAGTCGGCGCCGGCGGTGGCCATCTTGCTGCCCGGCAGCGCCTGCGGGATGCCGTAGGCGCCGCTGCCCGCGTTGTAGGCGTTGACCCGCCAGCCGGACTCCTTCTTCCACAGCGCCACCAGGCACGCGAACTGGTCGTCGCCCCAGCCCCGGGCCAGCACCATGTCGTAGGCGATGGCCTGTGCGGTGCCCGGATCGGGCGTCGCGAACGGCGGCCGCCAGCCACCGCCGGATGTGGCCGCGGGCGCCTGGACGGTCGGGGTGGGCTTCGGCTTGACGTAGACGGAGTAGCTGCCTCGATCGAGTGCTGCAGGCTCCGCCGCGGCAGCGCTGTCGTCGCCGGCGATCGACTGGACGTCGTCCAGCGAGCTGGCGTACAGCGACACCTGCGGCTCACCCTCGGCGCTGGCCTGCGCCAGCGCGAAGCCCGTCGGACCGATGTAGGCGACGACGAACCCGAGCACGGCGAATGCGGCGAACCCACCCAGCACTCCGCGGCGTCGAGACCACCGAGGTGCGGGCCTGCCCGCCCGTGCGGCGGGCGCCGGAGCGGCCGCTGCGGGTGGGGGCGAGACGACGCGACCCGCGGTCCGCGTCGATACCTCGTGACGACGGGCGCGTCTGGTCGGGTACAGCTCGTTTCCAGAAGTCACAGTGCCCCGATTCTCGCATACCGTCACGACGACGTGCCATCCGAGAGGCCGCGCGTCCTACTTGACGGCGAGCATCACCTCGACGACGGCATCGAGCACGGCATCCACCTGCGTTTCGCGATAACCGCCGCGCTGCATGCGGAACGCGACGGCGCGCACCTGTTCAACGGTCACCGCGTCTCCGGTCTCGAGAAAGCGTGCCAGCTTGTCCGTGACGAGATCCACTTCGGCGACGCGGTACCCGTACCTCAGCCGCGACACCCGGTCGAAGCGGCGGCCGGTCGGGCGCGACAGGCGGTCCAGCACCTCCTGTGCCAGCTCCCGGGTGTGGCCGACCCACGCGCTCGCGCCGGCGGCGGCCATCGCCGAGGAGCGCTCGCGCGCCGCGAAGGCGTCTTCGATACGCCCCAGCGCGGCATCGACCGACGCGATCGCGTACCCGTGCTTCACGAGCGGGAAGGCGACCTGGCGGATGTCGGCCGCGGTGAGCGACTCCGCGCCCTGCTCGAACGACGCCCGCGCCCGGGCGAGGAACTCGTCCACGGGCTGCTTGTCATAGCCCTTCTCGCGGCCCCGCGCCTCGGGGAAGGAAGTCCGGGACGTCGTCTCGGAAGTCGTCATGATGCCACCATCGGGGTGAAGAGGTAATACAGGGTCAGCGCCGCCACGACCGACAGCAGGATCGAGTCCAGTCGATCGAGCACTCCGCCATGGCCGGGAAGCCACGAACTCATGTCCTTGATCCCGAGATCGCGCTTGATCATGGACTCGCCCAGGTCGCCGACCGTCGCCGTGGCGAGGATCAGGATGCCGAACACGGCGCCCATCCACCACGCGAGGCCCAGCATGAAGATGCCGACGAGAACACCGGCGATGATGGCGGCGGCCGCAGCTCCGGCGAAGCCCTCCCAGGTCTTCTTGGGACTGATGCGCGGAGCCATCGGGTGCTTGCCGAGCGTGATGCCGGCCACGTAGGCGCCGGTGTCGACGCCGACCGCGACGATGATGAACGACAGCACCCACCACTCGCCGCCGTCCTTGCTGAGCAGCACGAGGCACAGACTCCCGAGGAAGGCCACATAGAGCTGCAGGAACGCGGCGAGGAGGACATCGCCGAGCACCGTCGCGTATGTGCGTCCATCATGGGACGCCATCTGCGCGACGAGCCGCCAGACGACGAGGAACGCGAGTGCCACGAACAGCAGCACCCAGTGCAGCCACGCGTCGACGAAGTAGGCGGACAGCA
The DNA here is from genome assembly GCF_010634885.1 of Microbacterium sp. B35-04. Lineage (NCBI taxonomy): Bacteria > Bacillati > Actinomycetota > Actinomycetes > Micrococcales > Microbacteriaceae > Microbacterium > Microbacterium sp. B35-04. Next base: position 26,213 of record NZ_MWLP01000087.1, read on the forward strand.
CGACGACGGCACCCGCGATGAGCTGCGGAACAAGGTCGACACGGCGCCCGCTCGCGATGAGCGCGCGGGAGAACTCGAACATCGCCAGCAGCGCGGCGGCCAGGGCGAACGGTACGAACGCCCACTTCACGAAGATCAGCGAGCCGAGGAGCGCCACGCCGATGGCCAGTCCGATCAGGGTGGCGACGATGAGATCGCGTCCCGTGCGCTCTTTGATCCGCTCGTTCGCCTCTTCGAAGTCGGCCTTCGCCTGCGCGACCTGATTCTCCAGCTCGCTGCGCGCGGCGCGCAGGTGGGCCTGCAGCGCCGGGCCGCTTTCGTGGACCTCGGCGGCACGCCGCGCGTCGCCCGCTTCACGCCGCGTCTGCGGGGAGGCGGTTTCGTCGCCGCGCGGCGGGTCCGATGCGTCGGTCATGGGCAGACTTCAGACCTCGAGGAGCTCGGCCTCTTTGCGCTTGAGCGCCTCGTCGATCGCGTCGACGTGGGCGCGCGTGAGCGCGTCGAGCTCCTTCTCGGCACGGCCGAGCTCGTCTTCTCCGACCTCGCCCTTCAGCGCGTCGATGTCGTCCTTGGCCTTGCGGCGGATGCCGCGCACGTGCACCTTGGCGTCCTCGCCCTTGCCACGCGTCAGCTTGACGTACTCCTTGCGGCGCTCCTCGGTGAGCTCCGGCATCGTGATGCGCACGAGATTGCCGTCGTTCGTGGGGTTCACGCCGAGGTTAGGGATGTCGCGGATCGCCTGCTCGATCGCCTTCAGCGCCGACTTGTCGTACGGCGTGATGATGAGGGTGCGGGCCTCGGGGTTGTTGATCGACGCGAGCTGCGCGAGCGGCGTCGGGCTGCCGTAGTAGTCGACAAGGACCTTCTGGAACAGCTGCGGGTTCGCGCGTCCGGTGCGCACCGTGGCGAAATCCTCCTTCGCAGCCTCGACAGCGCGGTCCATGCGCACTCCGGCATCGGCCAAGACGTCCGCGATCACAGTGTCTCCTTCAGGTAGATGGGGCTGGTCAAGTGTATCGGCGGCAGCGGGCTCACGCCGTGACGAGCGTGCCGATGGTCTCGCCGAGGAGCGCCTTCGTCACGTTGCCGGCCGGTTCCATGCCGAACACCCTCATGTCCATGCGGTTGTCCATGCAGAGACTGAACGCGGTCGAGTCCACGACCTTGAGCCCCCGCTGCAGCGCGTCGAGGTACGTGATGCGATCGATCAGGGTGGCCGAGGCATCCTTCTTCGGATCTGCCGTGTAGACGCCGTCGACGCCGTTCTTCGCGACGAGGACCTCCTGCGCGTCGATCTCGAGGGCGCGCTGAGCTGCGACGGTGTCGGTGGAGAAGTACGGCAGGCCGGCGCCGGCACCGAAGATGACGACGCGTCCCTTCTCCATGTGGCGCTCGGCCCGGCGGGGGATGTACGGCTCTGCGACCTGCGTCATCGAGATCGCGGACTGCACGCGCGTCGCTGCGCCGGCCTGCTCGAGGAAGTCCTGCAGAGCGAGGGCGTTCATCACGGTGCCCAGCATGCCCATGTAGTCGGCCCGGCCGCGGTCCATGCCGCGCTGGCTGAGCTCGGCACCGCGGAAGAAGTTGCCGCCTCCCACGACCACCGCGATCTCGACGCGGTCGACCGCCGCGGCGATCTCGCGTGCCATCTGGCTGACCACGTCGGGGTTGACGCCCAGCTGTCCGCCGCCGAACGCCTCGCCGGACAGCTTCAGAAGGACGCGCCGGCGCCCGGTGTTCTCGTTGATCACAGTGGTCCTCTCGATGACGACAAACTATCCGGCGGGGACAAACTACCGAAGGGCATGAGAAAAGGCCCGCATCGGATTGCCGATGCGGGCCTTCTCAATGGATCAGGCGCCGACCTTGTAGCGGGCGAAGCCCGTCAGGGTCAGACCGGCGTCCTTCGCGACCTGCGCGACGGACTGCTTGTTGTCCTTCGCGTAGTCCTGGTCGAGAAGCGAGACCTGCTTGAAGAACGCGTTGACGCGGCCCTCGACGATCTTCGGGAGGGCGGCCTCGGGCTTGCCCTCGTTGCGCGAGATCTCGGTGACGATCTCGCGCTCCTTGTCGACATCCGCCTCGGGGACCTCGTCGCGGGACAGATACGACGGGTTCGCGAACGAGATGTGCTGCGCGAGGCTGCGCGCCGTCTCGGCGTCGTCGCCCGAGTAGGCGAGCACGACACCGACCTGCGGCGGCAGGTCCTTGCTGGTCTTGTGGAGGTAGATCTCGAACTTGTCGCCCGTGAGGGTGCTCACGCGGCGCAGCTCGACCTTCTCGCCGATGATGGCGGCCTCGTCCGCGATCAGCTCGGCGACCGTCTGAGAACCGGCGAGCGCGGCGAGGGCGGACTCGGCCGAGTCCGCGTGAGCGGCAGCTGCGGCGTCGAGCACCTTGTCGGCGAGGGCGATGAAGCGCTCGTTCTTCGCGACGAAGTCGGTCTCGGTGTTGAGCTCGATGATCGTGACCTGACCATCGACCTCCTTCGCCGCGACCAGTCCCTCGCTCGTGGAGCGGTCGGCGCGCTTGGCGTTGCCCTTCGCGCCCTTCAGGCGCAGGATCTCGACGGCCTTCTCGAGGTCGCCGTCGGCCTCCTCGAGCGCCTTCTTGGTGTCGACCATGCCGGTGCCCAGCTGCTCGCGCAGGGTCTTGATGTCGGCGATCGTGAAGTTTGCCATGGGTGGCGGCTCCTTGATTGTGAGAGTTCTGTGGATGCCGCGGCGGAGTCGTCCGGAGACGACTCCGCCGGGCGGGAAGATGCGATTACGCGTCGGCCTTGCCGGCCTCGGCCTCAGCCTCGAGCTCCTCGGCGATGACCTCGGCCACGACGGCCTCAGCGGCGAGCTCCTCGGCGATGGCCTCGGCCACGACGGCGTCGGCGACGTCGCCCTCGGCGGCGAGCTCCTCGGCGATGGCCTCGACCACGAGGGCCTCGGTGGCGAGCTCGACGGCGTCGCTCTCAGCGGCTGCGGCGCCCTGCTCGAGCAGTTCGCGCTCCCAGTCGGCGAGGGGCTCCGCGTCAGCGGCCTCGTCGGTGGGCTGGTGACGCTGGATCAGGCCCTCCGCGGCGGCGTCGGCGATGATGCGGGTGAGCAGGCCCACCGAGCGGATCGCGTCGTCGTTGCCGGGGATCGGGTACTGGAACTCGTCCGGGTCGGCGTTCGTGTCGAGGATGCCGATCACGGGGATGCCGAGCTTGGATGCCTCGTTGATCGCGAGGTGCTCGCGCTTGGCGTCCACGACCCAGATGGCCGACGGGGTCTTCTGGAGGTTGCGGATGCCGCCGAGCGACTTGTGCAGCTTGTCGAGCTCGCGCTTCTTGAGGAGCAGCTCCTTCTTGGTGAAGCCGCTCTCAGCCGGGTTCTCGAAGTCGAGCTCCTCGAGCTCCTTCATGCGAGCGAGACGCTTCGACACCGTCGAGAAGTTGGTGAGCAGACCGCCGAGCCAGCGCTGGTTGACGTAGGGCTGGCCCACGCGGGTCGCCTGCTCGGCGATGACTTCCTGCGCCTGCTTCTTGGTGCCGACGAAGAGGATGGTGCCGCCGTGGGCGACCGTCTCCTTGACGAACTCGTACGCCTTGTCGATGTACGTGAGCGACTGCTGCAGGTCGATGATGTGGATGCCGCTGCGCTCCGTGAGGATGAAGCGCTTGACCTTCGGGTTCCACCGGCGGGTCTGGTGTCCGAAGTGCACGCCGCTGTCGAGCAGCTGGCGAATGGTGACGACGGCCATGGCCGTTCTCCTGTTCCGGCGCGTGTGCGCCTGTTGCGGTTGTTCTCGCGCCGGCGTGGGGCCGGCGAGCCTGGTGCCCGGCACATTCCCACCCCGCGCCCGCTCGTGAGCGTTCGCAGAGACCGTAGGGAGTGGATGCCGCGCCGCATCCTTCGTCAGACTCAGGATGTGCGGCGCTGTGGGCACGCGGAGTCACCCCGACATGCGGAGTGCGCATCCAGTGTATCAGCAGGCGGACCGGGCCGACCCTCCTCCCCCGCCGGTGTGCGGCCACGGTTCTCCACGGGTCCGCGTCGCGCCGAGCAACGCGCCCTCGCCGTACGGGATGGTCGGATCATGACGAGGTCCGCAGGCATCATCGGCCGGGGCGCTCGCGCGGTCGCCTCGTGCGCCCTGGCACTGTGCCTTGCCGCCGCCTGGTCGCCAGAGACCGCGCGGGCGGACGGGCGGGCCGATGAGGCAATGGCGGCGGCGGGCGGCGGACCGGTCTCCAGGGCGGAGCGGTGGCTGTGGCCGGTGCAGCCGTTCCGCCTCGAGCGCCCGTTCGTGGCACCGCCTCACGAGTACGGCCCCGGCCACAGGGGAATCGACCTGACGGTGCTGGGCGAGAACATCGTGCGCGTGCCGGCCGAGGGCGTCGTCGCGTTCTCGGGGCAGGTCGCCGGGCGCGGCATCCTCACGATCGATCACGGCGGGGGGCTCGTCTCAACCCTCGAGCCGGTCGACTCCGCCCTTCTCGCCGGCACGCCGATCGCCGCCGGCGCTGAGGCGGGGACCGTGTCCACCGGCGGCCACACCGCCCTGGGCGCCCTGCATTTCGGGGTGCGCCTGGACGGCTCCTACATCAATCCGCTCGTGCTTCTGGGCGGCGTCCCGCGAGCGGTGCTGCTGACCTGCTGCTGACCACAGGCTCAGGCTCGGGGATGCGCGAGACGGTAGGAGGCGGCCAGACGCTCGCTCGAGACATGGGTGTAGATCTGCGTCGTGCCGAGGCTCGCGTGGCCGAGGATCTCCTGGACGGCGCGAAGGTCGGCGCCGCCGTCGAGCAGGTGCGTCGCTGCCGAATGGCGAAGCGCGTGCGGTCCGACGTGAGCTCCGAGCTCGGGACCCAGCTCGCGCGAGACGAGGTCGTACACCGCCCGCGGCCCGATGCGGCCGCCTCGCGCGCCGAGGAAGAGCGCCGGTGCGACGGGGTCGCCGGTCCGCCGGGCGAGGAGCGCCGGTCGGCCGCGCACCAGATAGGCGTCGATGGCGCGCAGCGCCGGGACTCCGAACGGGACGACCCGCTCCTTCGAACCCTTTCCGAGCACACGGGCCGTGCGCCGGTCACGATCGAGGTCGTCGACGTCCAGCCCGCACAGCTCCGACACGCGCAGCGCGGCGCCGTAGAGCATCTCGAGCATCGCATGGTCGCGCAGGGCGAGCGGGTCGCCCTCGGCGGCCGCCGCCTCGAGCCGTTCGAGCACGCTGTCCAGGGCGTCCGCTGTGGCGACCTTCGGCAGCGTCCGGCCGCGTTTGGGGGCGACGAGCCGCAGGCTGGGGTCCGTCGGCACGACCCCGGTTTCGGTCGCCCACGCGAAGAAGCCGCGCACGGCGGCGGTGCGGCGCGCGATGGTGGCGCGGCTGTCGCCGCGCTGCACCGCTTGCCACAGCCACTCGCGAAGGTTGTCGAGGTCGACCACGGCGAGGTCGATGTCTCCGCACGCGAGGGCGAGTCCGGCGAGGTCGGCGCGGTACGCCCTCACCGTGGCCGGTGACAGCCGGCGCACCTCGCTCAGATGGCGGAGGTACGCCTCTGCTCCCTCGATGATCTCCACGGCTCCAGCTTGCTCCCGCATCCCCGGTGTACGACGCTGCGACCCGCCCGAGCACGCGCCTCCGCCGCGTGCCGACGCCGCGCGCGGACGCCGCCGCGCCAGCCACCCGCAGCGTCAGCCGCCCAGCCGTCCGGAGGCCTTTCCGCGTCAGCCACCCACCCTCCGCGTCAGCCTCCAGCCGTCGGCACCCGCCTCGACGGAGCCATCGAGGCGCAGCAGCCCGAGAAGGCCCTCGACCGCATCCGCCGCCATTCCGGCGCGCCGTGCGATGTCGGCGGACTCCCGCCACGCGCGCGTGCTCAGCGCGTCCATCACGCGCGTCGACTCACCGGTGTACCCGGTCTGGACGCCGGCATGGTCATCCATCCCGGAACCCATCCCCAGCAGTTCGCGCACATCGTCGGCGCCGGTGATGCATTGCGCGCCGTACTCGCGGATGAGGCGATGCGTACCCGCCGAAGTCGCGGAGGTGATGGGACCGGGGACGGCGCCGAGCGGCCGCGACAGCGCGGCCGCGTGGCCGGCGGTGTTGAGCGAGCCGCTGCGCCACCCGGCTTCGACGACCACCGTCGCCGCCGAAAGGGCGGCGATCAGCCGGTTGCGCTGCAGGAATCGCCACTTCGTCGGCGCGGAGCCGCACGCCACCTCGCTCGCCACGACACCGCGCTCTGCGATGTCGTCGATCAGCTGGGTGTGACCGGCGGGGTATGAGCGGTCCGCGCCACCGGCGAGCAGAGCGACCGTGAGCCCGCCCGCGGACAGCGCCGCGCGATGCGCGGCGCCGTCGATGCCGTACGCGCCGCCCGACACCACGCCGATGCCGCGACCGGCGAGTTCGGCCGAGAGCTCCATCGCCACGTGGTCGCCATAGCGCGATGCGGCCCTGGCGCCGACGATCGCGACGGAAGCCTCGAGCCGGCGCAGCGCAGCGACATCGCCGCGCACCCACAAGCACACCGGCGCGTGCGCGTCGAGGTCGTCCAGTTGATTCGGCCACTGCGGGTCGCTCCGCGTCACCAGCGTGACGCCTCGCGCCGCGGCCGTCGTGAGGGAGTCGGCGACCGCGCGTGCGGACAGGCGCGGCAGCCAGCGCTTGCGCCCCTCCGCCAGCTCTCGCGGGGTGACGTCGGGCAGCGTCCCCTCGGCCAGGACGGCTTCGAGCGCGGGCGCGGCGCCACGAGCGGCGATGAGGCGACCCGCCACCGAGTCCCCCGGCTCGATCAGCTGGCACCACACCGCTGTCGCATATCGCTCGCGGGCGTCGTCGCGGTCGTCGTCTGCCCCTGTCGGCGCCAGGGCGCGCCGCGCGGCGCCGGCGCTGAGATCGAACGCGGTCACAGGGCGAGTCCCTTCTTCAGGTAGAGCGCGCGGCCGATGTGCTCGGCGCTGAGCTGCGCGCGCCCCTCGATGTCGGCGATGGACCAGGCGACACGCAGCACGCGGTCGTAGCCGCGCAGCGTGAGCGCGCCGCGGTGCAGGGCGGCATCCAGCGGACGTCGAACCACCGGCGCCGGCGCACCGGGTCCTTCGCGCAGCCACGATCCCGGCACGTCGGCGTTCACCCGCCAGGGCGTACCGGCCAGCCGGTGGCGGGCGCGCGCCCGCGCGTCGGCGACACGGTCACGCGCGGCGGCGGTCGAGATCGACGGCCCGCTGTCGCGCTGCGCCACGGACACCCTGGTCAGCGTCAGCTCGATGTCCATACGGTCCAGCAGCGGCCCGGACAGCCGGCCGAGGTAGCGGCGGATCGCGGCAGGCGGACAGGTGCAGGTGCCACCCCGGATGCCGTAGTCCCCGCAGGGACACGGGTTCGTCGCGAGCACCAGCTGGAAGCGTGCCGGATACTGTGCCTGCGCACCCGCCCGGTGAATCGTGATGGAGCCGGACTCCAGTGGCTGCCGCAGCGCGTCGAGCGCGCTCGACGCGAACTCGCCGGCTTCGTCGAGGAACAGCACACCCTCGCTCGCCCGCGCGATCGCCCCGGGGCGGATGAAGCGCGTGCCGCCGCCCACCAGTGCGGCGACGCTCGCGCTGTGGTGCGGCGCCTCGAACGGCGGGGTGCGCGACAGCTCGACCACGCGGGATCCGGCGAGGCTGCGGATCGAGGCGCTCGCGAGCGCGGCGCCGTCGTCGAGTGCCGGCAGGATGCCGGGGAGCCGACGCGCGAGCATGGTCTTCCCCGCGCCGGGCGGCCCGCACATCAGCAGGTGGTGGCCGCCCGCCGCGGCCACGATGAGCGCCTCGACCGCGTCGCGCTGGCCGATCACCTCCGAAAGATCCACGGTGGACCCGGGTTCCGGCTCGTCGTCCGGCAGGGCGACGGGCTCCTCGTCGGGGACCTCGACGTCGCCGCCGTGCCACGACACCACTTGGGCGAGATTGACCGCGGCGAGCACCTCGATCCCCCCGACGAGCGCAGCCTCGGCCCCGTTGGCGTGCGGCACCACCACGCGGCGATGCCCCGCGCGTCGGGCGGCGACCACAGCGGGCAGGACCCCCGGCACCGGACGCAGCCGGCCGTCGAGGCCGAGCTCGCCGATATGCACCGCCGACGCCACCGACGACGGGTTCATCGACGATTCCGTCGCGAGCGACGCCACCGCGATCGCGACGTCGAAGCCGGAGCCCTGCTTCGGCAGGCTGGCCGGCGACAGGTTCACCGTGAGCCGCCGCCGCGGCATCGGCGTGCCGCTGTTGGCGCACGCGTTGTGCACCCGCTGCACGGCCTCGCCGAGCGCCTTGTCGGGGAGCCCGATGATCTTGAACTCCGGCGTCTGCTGCGACAGATCGGCCTCGACTTCGACGCATTCGCCCTCGGCACCGACGAGCGCGACGGCCCACGTGCGCGCGACGCTCACGGCACCTCCACGTCGACGAGGTGCTCGAGCCGAGCTGTCGCCGGCTCCGTGCCGGTCAGCCCGATCGCGTCGATGCGCAGCCGGCGCCCCTGCACCAGGTCGCGGTGCGCGCCCACCCAGGCGATCGCGAGGCGCCAGAGCCGCACGCGCTTGCGGGCATCGATCGCTTCGAACGGATGCCCGAACCCTTCGCCCCTGCGCGTCTTGACCTCGACCACGACCACCGCGGCGCGATCGGCGACCACCAGATCCAGTTCCCCCTCGCGGCACCGCCAGTTGCGATCGAGGACGGTGAAACCCTGCTGCTCGAAGTACCGCGCGGCTCGGTCTTCGCCCGCGCGGCCGAGCACGTCTTTGTCTGCCATTCCGGCATCGTCGCGCGCCAGGATACGCGCGCGGACGCGCGGCTGCGGCATCCGTTCAGAACTCGGAACGGGTCCCGGAATCGCGACGGCTGGGGAGGAGCCGGCGGCTCAGGTGTCGAGCGACAGCTCTTCGGGAAGGTGGAAGTCGCGGCGCGACAGCTCTTCGACGTTGACGTCCTTGAAGGTGAGCACGCGCACGGCCTTCACGAAGCGATCGGCACGATAGATGTCCCACACCCAGACGTCGGTCATCGAGATCTCGAAGTAGAAGTCGTGCTCGGTGTCGCGGCGCACGACGTTCACCTCGTTCGCGAGGTAGAAGCGCCGTTCCGTCTCGATCACGTACTGGAACTGCGAAACGACATCGCGGTACTCGCGGTACAGTGCGAGCTCGAGTTCGCGGTCGTAGTCTTCGAAGACCTCGTCATCCATGGTGGTTCCATCCTATGGGCGCGGACAAGCGCGGCGATCCGGGTCCGCGCGTGGCGAACGCTAGAAGAGCGTCGGTGCGTCGGCGATCGACCACGACGCGCGGTGGTGCCGGCTGATGCCGTGCGTGCGGATGGCCTCGCGGTGATCTGGGCTCGCGTACCCCTTGTTGCGCGCCCACTCGTACGCCGGCAGCTCGTCATGCAGTTCGGTCATGAGCCGGTCGCGTGCGACCTTGGCGATGACGGATGCCGCAGCCGCCGACGCGCAGTCGCGGTCGGCCTTGATGACCGGCTGGACGGTCAGCCCCCACGCGCCTGCGGGGCGGATGTAGTCGTAGTTGCCGTCGAGGATCACGATCGCGTCCTCGGGCACGACCCCGTGGGCGCGGAGATCGGCGATCGCGCGGATCGCCGCCAGACCGAGGGCGCGCATGATGCCGATCTCGTCGATCTCCTCGGAGCTCGCCCAGCCCACAGCGCTCGCCGCGACCCAGGAGGCGGCACGGGCGGCCACGTCTGCGCGTTTCGGCTCGGGGACGAGTTTCGAGTCGCGCAGCCCCTGGGGGATGCGCTTGCGCGAGCGCGGAGCATCCACAACGGCGGCGCCTACGGCCACCGGTCCGGCCAGTGCGCCCCGGCCGACCTCGTCGCACGCGATCACGAGCGTGTGCTCCCGCAGGAGACGGCGCTCGAGGGTGAGGCGAGGCTCGGCGACGGTCACTGCTCGCCGCCCTCCGGCTCCGGATCGGGAATGCCGGCGAAGACGTCGTGATGGAAGTCGAGGAGCCCGAAGCGATCGAACGGCCACGTCACCAGGAAGGCGCGCCCGACGAGGTTGTCGAGGGGCACGAAGCCCTTTCCGGGCTGGTCCGTGTTGTACCGCGAGTCCTTCGAGCGGTAGCGGTTGTCGCCGAGCACCCAGAGGCTGCCGTCGGGGACCACGATGTCGAACGCATCGCCGGATGCCGCGGACTCCCCCGCCGGGAGCTTGATGTAGGCGCTCTCGTCGATCGGCACGTCGTTCACTGTGATCTGGCCGAGGGCGTTGCAGCAGACGACGTGATCGCCGGGGAGCCCGACGATCCGCTTGACGAGGTGATCGTCACTGTCAGGAGCGGCGAGGCCGACGAGCGACAGCACCCATTCCACGCCCTCGACGATCGGTGGCCGCGCGGGCTCGGTGCTCGGCGGCAGCCAGCCGCCGGGATCTTGGAAGACCACGATGTCGCCGCGGTCGTACCCGCCGAAGTCGGGGGTGATCTCGTCGACGAGGATCCGGTCCTTGATGTGGAGGGTGTCCTCCATCGAACCGGAGGGGATGTAGAACGATCGGACGAGGAAGGTCTTCACCACGAGCGAGACCAGCACGGCGATCAGGATGATCACGATCACGTCGCGCAGGAACACGACCCAGCCCCGACGACGCGGCTGAATGGTCGCCTCAGGCTGGGGCCCGGGCGCCGGCTCGGCGGGAGCCGACTTCTCGGTCGTCATGGAGTTCCTTCGCGGATGCCGGCGGTCGCGGCGACCCGTCTTCAAGGGTCGCACATTCCGGCCCGCACGGAGAACGGACGAAGCCCCGGACGCCAGAGGGTCCGGGGCTTCGAGAAAATGCTGCAGGCAGCGGGCGTCAGCCGCGCTTCTCCTTGATCTTGGCCTTCTTGCCACGGAGGTTGCGCAGGTAGTAGAGCTTCGCGCGACGCACGTCACCGCGGGTCACGACCTCGATGTGGTCGATGACCGGGGAGTGCACCGGGAAGGTGCGCTCGACGCCGACCTGGAAGCTGATCTTGCGGACCGTGAAGGTCTCGCGAACGCCGTCGCCGGAGCGGCCGATGACGACGCCCTGGAAGACCTGGATACGCGAGCGGTTGCCCTCGGTGATGTTGACGTGCACCTTCACGGTGTCGCCGGCGTTGAAGTCGGGGATGTCGGAGCGGAGTGAAGCCGCATCGACGGCGTCGAGGATCTGCATGATCGTCTCTCTCTGCGGCCGCCACAGGTCGACCACGGGAAGGGTTGTAGAAGGATGTGAAGTGCCGCAGGCCTCCGGCGTGACGCCGTACAGCTGATTCCCCTGAGGCAGAACCGGTCAGGGCACAAGCATCCATTCTGCCATGGATGCCGCACCCCGCCAAAACACGTCAGCTCGCGGGCGGCGTCTGCTTCTCGGTGATGACGATGACCTCGCGTTCCGCGGCCTCCGGCGCATCCGCCTGCGCGGGGATGTAGGCCAGCCCGTCGGACGTGCGGAGCACGATCCTCGTGGGCCGCGCCTCACTCCACAGCTGCCAGAGCTCGAGCCAGAACAGCCCGACGCCGGCGAGGATCGTCACCACCATCAGGGGCGCCCACCAGGCCTCGTCGAAGAAGCCGAGGGAGATGACCAGACCGTGCCAGACGGTGAACCCGAGGACGTCCCACCACGAGACCGCGCGGTGCGCGCGCACTGTCCCGCGCGCCCGGACCAGCAGCGTGAGGATCAGCTGCCAGACGAACACGCCGGGGATCGCGAGGAACAGCACCCAGAGGAACGCCCACCCGCCGGCATTGAAGACGGCCCATCCGACGAAGAGCCAGAGCGGCAGCAGGAAGGCCGCCGGGATGAGCCAGCCGAAGAACGCGCGACGCAGCCACATGCCTCTGATGGTACGCCGCGGAGGCGGGTGGTGGCACGCATGCGCGGGCCACGGGGCATCCTCCCAGCCCGGAGCCGCCGCGTCCGACAGAATGGACGGGGAACGAGAGGAAACTCCACATGATCGAGTTGCGCACACCTGCCGAGATCGAGGCGATGAAGCCCGCCGGGCGATTCGTCGCCGAGACGCTCGCGACGCTGCGCGACGAGACCAAGGTCGGCACGAACCTCCTGGCGATCGATCGTCGCGCGCATGAACTGATCCGCCGGGCCGGCGCCGAGTCGTGCTACATCGACTACCACCCGTCGTTCGGCGCCAGCCCGTTCGGCAAGGTCATCTGCACGTCGGTGAACGACGCGGTGCTGCACGGCCTCCCCTTCGACTACGCCCTCCGCGACGGAGATCTGGTGTCGCTCGACTTCGCGGTGTCGATCGACGGCTGGGTCGCCGACTCCGCCGTCTCGTTCGTCGTGGGCACTCCGCGAGACGAGGACCTCGCGCTGATCGACACGACCGAGCGGGCGCTGGATGCCGCGATCGCGGCCGCCACGGTCGGCAACCGCATCGGCGACATCTCCGCCGCGATCGCCGCCGTCGCCCACGGCGACGGCTACTCGATCAACACCGACTTCGGCGGCCACGGCGTGGGCCGGGAGATGCACGGGGACCCGCACGTCGCCAACGACGGGAAGGCCGGGCGCGGCTATCCGCTGCGGGCGGGGCTCGTGCTCGCACTCGAGCCGTGGTTCCTTCAGACCACCGACCAGCTCGTGACCGATCCCGACGGCTGGACGCTTCGCTCGGCCGATGGCTCCCGCGGCGCCCACTCCGAGCACACTGTCGCCATCACCGAGGACGGTCCGCTCATCCTCTCGGACCGCTCGTTCCTCGGCGTCCGCTGAGCTCAGTCGGCCGGGGACGCGACAACCACCGCTGAGCGCGGCGGCAGCGTCACGAAGCCGTCGTCCGACGTGGCGGCGGCGTCGGTCGACAGCAGCAGCCGCCGCGAGCCGTCCACGGGCAGACGTGCGAGGTCGGCCGAGAAGTTCACCAGGATCTCGGTGCCGCCACGCCGCAGCCGGAACCATCGCGCGCCGTCGTCGGCGGTCGCGGTGAGCGCGTGGAAGTCCGGGTCGGTGAGTTCGCGGCGTGCGCGTCGCAGCGCGAGGAGATCGCGGTAGAGCCCCAGGATGCGGGCGTGGGTGCCGGCATCCTTCTCGTCCCAGCGCAGCTTCGACCGCAGGAACGTCTCGGGATCCTGCGGGTCTGGCACGAGCGACTCGTCCCAGCCCATCCGTGCGAACTCGGCCTTGCGCCCGCGCGCGGTCGCTGCGCCCAGCTCTGATTCGGGGTGCGACGTGAAGAACTGCCACGGCGTGGACGCCGCCCACTCCTCGCCCATGAACAGCATCGGCGTGAACGGTGAGAGCACGGTCAGCACGGCGGCGATCGCGATGCCGCCCTCGTCGAGGGTCTGCGACAAGCGGTCGCCCGCCGCCCGGTTGCCGATCTGATCGTGATCCTGCGAGAAGGTCACGAGCCGCCAGACGGGGATGCGCGGATCGATGGGATGCCCATGCGCGCGACCGCGGAACGACGACCACGTCCCGTCGTGGAAGAAGCCGCGGGTGGAGGCCTTCGCGAGCGAGGCGAGCGAGGCGAAGTCGGCGTAGTACCCGGTGGTCTCCCCCGTGAGCGCGACATGCAGAGCGTGGTGATAGTCGTCGTTCCACTGCGCGGTGAGCCCGTAGCCGCCGGCCTCACGCGCCGAGATGAGCCGGGCGTCGTTGAGATCCGACTCCGCGATGAGGGTGAGCGGCCGGCCGAGGTGCGTGCTGAGCGCATCGACGGACTCCGCCAGCTCCTGCAGGATGTGCACCGGCCCGCTGTCCTTCAGCGCATGGACGGCATCGAGCCGCAGCCCGTCGACGTGGTAGTCGCGCAGCCACATCTGGGCGTTCTCGACGATGTAACGCCGCACTTCGGACTCGTCGAGGTCCACCGAGGAGCCCCAGGCGTTCGAATCGGCGTCGCGGAGGTACGGTCCGAACTCGGGCAGGTAGTTTCCGCTCGGGCCGAGGTGGTTGTAGACGACGTCCTGGATCACGCCGAGCCCCACCGCATGACAGGCGTCGACGAAGCGCTGATACGCCGCCGGGCCGCCGTACGGCTCGTGCACGGCGTACCAGAGCACGCCGTCGTAGCCCCAGTTGTGGACGCCGTTGAAGGCGTTGACCGGCAGCAGCTCGACGAAGTCGATGCCGAGGTCGACCAGGTGCCCGAGGCGCCGGGCGGCGGCATCCAATGTTCCCTCGGGGGTGAAGGTGCCGATGTGAAGCTCGTAGACGACCCCGCCGGCGAGCTGCCGCCCCGTCCAAGAGGAATCGGACCACTCGTGGGCCGCGGCGTCGAAGACGGCGCTGAGTCCGTGCACCCCGCGCGGCTGACGCCGTGACCGCGGATCGGGTCGCGCGACGACGGCGTCGTCGATGACGAAGCCGTACTCCTCACCGCCGGCCAGCTCGAGCCGGCCGCGCCACCAGCCGCCGTCCTCGCGGGTCATCGGGGCGTCTTCGCCGCGCGCTGGTGCGCGCAGCGCGACCTTCGATGCCCGAGGCGCCCAGACCTCGGGGATCACGACGGCTCACCCGCGACGAGCAGCGCGACCGGATAGACGTCGAGCAGCTCCGCCAGCGCGATGTGACCGGTGAACTCCCGACCGGTGAGGACGTCGACGGTCGGCCCCTCGTGGCGCAGCAGGGTCGTGTCGCCCCACGGCGATCCGGTGAGCTCGCCTCGCCGCGCCAGTGCGACGGGGAGGCGCGTCGCCACCGCCACGGCGCCGCCGCGATCGACCGCGATCGCGTGCTCCGCCGCCGCTCCGACCACCGTCATGGGCGTGTAGCGCGTGAACAGCTCGGGGCGATCGCGACGGAGCCGCAGCGCGCGCGACGTCATGAGCAGCTTCGCGGCGCCGGTCCGATCGACGATCGGGTGCTCGCCGGCGTCGATCCGCTCGAGCAGACGCCGCCGCTCCTCGAAGTCGACGGGACGGCGATTGTCGGGATCGACCAGGCTCTGCTCCCACAGCTCGCTCCCCTGGTACACGTCGGGAACGCCGGGCCCGGTCAGCTGCAGCAGCTTCGCCGCCAGGGCATTCGACCATCCGGCGCCCTCGATCTCCGCGACGAACGACTCGAGCCGCGCCGCCACCGCGGGATCGTCGAAGGCCGCGTCCACCGCCGCGTGCAAGCGACGCTCGAACGCCGCATCCGGCTCCAGCCAGGTCGTCGCCTCGCCCGCCTCGCGGGCGGCCTTCTCGGCATACGCATGCAGGCGCTCGCGAGACGCGGGCCACGCACCGACGAGGGCCTGCCAGAGCAGGGCGTCGAAGGGTCCGTGGCCGGTGGAGGCGGCATCCGTCAGCTCGTACAGCACCTCGCCCCATCGCTCGGGGATCTCGGACAGCACCGCCAGCCGGGCCCGCACGTCTTCGCCTCGCTTCGTGTCGTGGGTAGACAGCGTGGTCATGGCGTGCGGCCAGGCCGCGTGCCGCGCGGCCTGGGCGGCGTGGAACCCGTCGACCGAGAGTGCGAACACCGACGGATCGGCGCCCACCTCGGTGAGCGTGCCCAGCCGCGTCGCCCGGTAGAAGGCGGTGTCCTCGACGCCCTTCGCCATCACCATGCCGCTCGTCTGCTGGAAGCGGAGGGCGGCGGGATGCCCGGGGTCGGCGAGTGCGGTCAGCACACCGTCGAGCGCTCCCCCGAGGTCGGGACGGTGGGCGCGGACCTCAGCCGCCGCGCGGTCGAGGTGCTCACGTCCGGCAGGCAGATAGGACCGGTACACCGGGAAGCGCGCGAGCAGCTCGACGACCGCGTCCTCGGTCGCGGCGTCGTCGGGCGCGCCGAGGTCGCGGGTGAGCCGGCGCACCTCCGAGCGCAGGATCCCCTCACCGATCGCTCGTTTCGTGCCCGCGATGACCTCGGGCCACGGCCGCGTCGAGGGAAGGCCGGAGCGTTCGCGCAGCCGGGCATCGAGCACGTCGAGCTCCGCCCCGCCATCGGGATCGATCAGCACGCGGTCGATGGCGGCCAGAACCTCGTAGCCGGTCGTGCCGTCGGCCGCGAAGAACTGGGGCAGGTTCTCACCGTGCTCGAGGATCTTCTCGACCACGACGTACGCGCTCCCGGTCAGCGCATCCAGGCGCTCGAGGTACTCCACCGGAGCCTGCAGTCCGTCGGGGTGATCCACCCGCAGGCCGTCCACGATGCCGTCGGCGAACCAGCGGCCGATCTCGCCGTGGCTCGCCTCGAACACCACCGGGTCTTCCACGCGCACGGCCGCGAGACTCGAGACGCCGAAGAACCGGCGGTAGTTCAGGTCGTACGCCTCCCGCCGCCACGACATCAGCTCGTAGTGCTGCCGCGCATGCACGGCGAGGACATCCTCGTGCTCCGACGGTGCGCTCCCGGGCGCGAGCGGGAACCGGTGCTCGTAATACCGGAGTTCACCACTGTCGACGCGCAGTGCGCCGGTCGTCGCCGCCTGCTCGATGTCTTCGCCGAGGACCGGCAACCGTACCTTGCCGCCGCCGAAGTCCCAGTCGATGTCGAACGCCGCAGCCCAGCGGGAACCCCGCCCATGGGTCAGCAGATCCCACCACCACGGGTTCTCGTCGGCGCGTGCGACACCGACGTGGTTCGGGACGATATCGACCAGGATGCCGAGCCCTGCGTCGTGGAAGCCACGGGAGGCGCGCTCGAGCGCCGCCTTACCGCCACGAGCCGGGTCCACAGAGGTCGGATCCACGACGTCGTAGCCGTGGTCGGAGCCCGCGGCCGCGGTCAAGAGGGGCGAGAGATACACCCAGTCCACCCCGAGGGAGCTCAGGTAGCCGCGCAGCGCGACGGCGTCGTCGAGGGTGAAGGACGGGCGGATCTGCAGACGGTACGTGGAGGCGGGACGCGTGCCGGGCATGCCTGTTCCCCCTCAGTGACGCAGCTCTGCGCGCGGTGCGGCGCCTGGCACCTCGTCGATTCCGACGGGGTTCGCGGCCGCGAGCGACGCGGCGACGGAGTGGTCGACCGGCGTTTCGGGAAGCTCGTGTTCGCGCAGCACCATCAGGGAGCGGCCCGGCACCGACAGCGTCGAACCGGGCTCGATCGGGTCGCTGTCGGCATGGACCCCCGCGGTGTCGACGATGACGTCCCACTCCGGACTGAACTCCACGGCCGGGATGAGGAAGTCCACCGTACCTTCACCTGCATTGAACAGCACGATGAAGTGGGCGTCCGAGATCGGCTCGCCCCGGCGGTCGCGCTCACGGATGCCGTCCCCGTTGAGGAACACGGCGACGGCACGTCCGAATCCGGAGTCCCAGTCCTCCGGCTGCATCTGCGATCCGTCCGGACGCGCCCACCCGATGTCGGGGATCGGCGCACCCTCTTCGCGGCGCACGGGTCGGCCGTCGAAGAAGCGCCGGCGACGGAAGGTCGGGTGCTCGCGGCGCAGCCGCGCCAGGGCTGCGGTGAACTCCAGGAGCGGCTGATCCGGTGCCGACCAGTCGACCCAGGTGACCTCGTTGTCCTGCGCGTAGCCGTTGTTGTTCCCACCCTGGGTGCGGCCGAGCTCGTCACCATGCAGCAGCATCGGGACACCCTGCGACAGCAGCAGCGTGGCGATGAAGTTGCGCTGCTGGCGGGCGCGCAGCGCCAGCACGTCAGGATCGTCGGTCGGTCCTTCGACGCCGGCGTTCCACGAGCGGTTGTCGTCGGCACCGTCCCTGTTGTCCTCGCCGTTGGCCTCGTTGTGCTTCTCGTTGTACGACACGAGATCACGCAGCGTGAAGCCGTCATGAGCGGTGACGAAGTTGATGGATGCCACGGGCCTGCGACCCGAGTGCTCGTAGAGGTCCGCCGAGCCCGTGAGCCGGGACGCGAACTCGCCGAGGGTCGCAGGTTCGCCGCGCCAGAAGTCGCGCACCGTGTCGCGGTACTGACCGTTCCACTCCGTCCACTGGGGCGGGAAGTTGCCGACCTGGTAGCCGCCCGGCCCCACATCCCAGGGCTCTGCGATCAGCTTCACCTGCGAGACCACCGGGTCCTGCTGCACCAGCTCGAAGAAGGCGGCAAGGCGGTCGACCTCGTAGAACTCGCGCGCGAGCGTCGACGCCAGATCGAAGCGGAAGCCGTCCACGTGCATCTCGAGCACCCAGTACCGCAGCGAATCCATGATGAGCTGCAGCGTGTGCGGGTTGCCGACGTTCAGGCTGTTGCCGGTGCCCGTGTAGTCGGTGTAGTAGCGCTTGTCGTCATCCTCGAGCCGGTAGTACGCCTCGTTGTCGATGCCCCGCATCGACAGCGTCGGACCGAGATGGCTGCCCTCGGCGGTGTGGTTGTAGACCACGTCGAGGATCACCTCGATGCCGGCCGCGTGCAGGGTCTTGACCATCGCCTTGAACTCCTGCACCTGCTGG
The DNA here is from genome assembly GCF_010634885.1 of Microbacterium sp. B35-04. Lineage (NCBI taxonomy): Bacteria > Bacillati > Actinomycetota > Actinomycetes > Micrococcales > Microbacteriaceae > Microbacterium > Microbacterium sp. B35-04. The sequence continues at coordinate 44,536 of NZ_MWLP01000087.1, forward strand.
CCGCGCTGCCCGCTGGAGGAGTAGGTGTTCTGCGGGGCGAGGAAGGCGATGGTGTTGTAGCCCCAGTAGTTCGCGAGGCCCTTCTCCTCGAGGCCCGAGTCGTTGACGAACTGGTGCACCGGCATGAGCTCGATCGCCGTCACGCCCAGCTTCTCGAGATGCTCGATGATCGCCGGGTGCGCGATCGCGCTGTAGGTGCCGCGAATCTCTTCCGGGATGGCGGGGTGCAGCTTCGTCAGGCCTCGCACGTGGGCCTCGTAGATGAAGGATTCCGCGTACGGCGTCTTGGGCTGGCGGTCGCCGCTCCAGTCGAAGTACGGGTTCACGACGACACCCATCATCTGGTGGGACGCGGAGTCCTCGTCATTGCGCGAGTCGGGCTCTCCGAAGTTGTAGCCGAACACCGGCTGACCCCACTGCACCTGTCCCTCCACGGCCTTCGCGTACGGGTCGAGCACCAGTTTGCTCGCGTTGAACCGCTTGCCGCCGGCGGGGTCGTACTCGCCGTGGACCCGATATCCGTAGCGCTGCCCCGGCTGGATCGTCGGCAGGTAACCGTGGTGGACGAACGCGTCGACATCGACGAGATCCACGCGTGTCTCGGTGCCGTCGTCGTCGAAGAGGCAGAGCTCCACGCGCTCGGCGCCCTCGCTGAACAGCGCGAAGTTGGTGCCGCTGCCATCGAACGTCGCCCCCAACGGGTACGGGGAACCTGGCCAGACCTGCATGCGACCTCCATTCGGCGGGGCCTTCACCCTAGCGGGCGTGAGCGAACGGCGGCGCGGGGTGGCGCTTGCCGCACCGGGACGATATGCGCTCGGCTCCCCCGGTTCTCACACCGCGGCGCGGGGGCCTGTGAGAGAAAAGTTCGCTCGGGGTAACGGCGGGTGGTCGGGGGGTGAAACACCACGCTCGTAGCGTCGCCGTCACCGAGACCTTCCCCCCTGAGGAGGAGCCATGGCCCACCGGGACCCCGTCGACAGCCGGAAACATGACGCTGACGCTGCCGCAACATCAGCCGCGTACGGTGACGACATGAGCGAGATGCCCGCCCTCGGCACCCATGTGGTGGTCGTCGGCGCGGGCATGGTCGCGCATCGTTTCGTCGAGAGCCTGCTGAGCCGGGCCGGCGAGCAGTGGCGCATCACGCTGATAGGCGAGGAAGAGCGTCACCCCTATGACCGCGTGGGGTTGACCGGATTCTTCGCCGGAGCATCCGCCGAGGATCTCGAGCTCGAGCGCGCGATCCTCGAAGACAGCCGCGTGCGATTCGTGCGAGGCGACGCCGTCACCCGTATCGATCGCTCGGCGCGCCGCGTGACGATGCGCAGCGGCACGAGCGCCGCGTATGACCGGCTCGTCCTCGCGACCGGC
>NZ_MWLP01000088.1:0-6521 GCF_010634885.1 Microbacterium sp. B35-04
GGGACTGCGGAAACCGCCGTGCACAGCGGGGCAGGGGCAGCAGCCGCGGAGCACAGCGGGGCTGCGGAAACCGCCGAGCACAGCGGGGCAGGGGCAGCAGCCGCGGAGCACAGCGGGGCTGCGGAAACCGCCGAGCACAGCGGTGCTGCGGAAGCCCCGGAGCCCGCGCCGGCCGACGACCTGCCGCCGGCTCCCCACGCGGCCCCGACGGAGCCCGTGCCCCCGTGGTACGCGGTCGCGAGCACGGGCGTGATCGACATCGTCCCCGCCGCCGCACAGGAGCAGCGGGGCGAGGTCGCGCCGGAGCACACGAGGCCGGATGACGCCCTCGTGGTGGACGCGGCGCGTGCGGACGACCGGGCGTCAGACCCTGCAGCGATTGCGGAGGAGGCCGAGGAGCCCGCCGATGCCGATGACGACCCCTGGGCGCCGGAAGACTCCAACCCCGACGTCGAAGCTCTGGGTGAGATCGACGACGAGCTCTCTACTCCCGAGCCGGCTGACGCGGACGACGACCGCCCGTGGGAGCACTACGTCAAGACGGACTCCGACATGGAGGCCGATGCGTTCTTCGCGGCCTTCGATGCCGATGGCAACCCCCGCGTCGAGCCCGCTCCCGGCGCGGAACCGGAACCCCAGCCCGAACCGGAGTCCGAACCCGCGCCCGCGGCCGACGCCCCCGGCGAACCCGACGCCGCGCCGGTTCCCCACCCCGGGGCTGAACCCGAAGCCGGACGCGAGTCCCAACCCGTACCCGAAGCTGAGTCCGATGGGTGGGTTGCAGAACCCGGCGCCACGCCCGATTCCGCCGCTCCCCCACCCGGCGATGAGCCCGATCCCCAGCACGTGACCGAACCCGAAGCGGAGTTCGTGGCTGAGGTCGAGCCCGAGGCCGAGTCCGAGCCAGAGCGCGAGCCAGAGTTCGAGTCCGAACCCGAACCCAACGCTGAGCCCGAGCCCGAACCCGAACCCAACGCCGAGCCCGAACCCGAACCCAACGCTGAGCCCGAGCCCGAGCCCGAGTCATGGGCCTCAGAACCCGCCGCTGCTCCCGAGCCCGACGCCCGCGCCTTGCCCGAAGAGTCGGCACCCCAGCCCTCCGCAGACGCGGCCGAAGATGCGCCTGAGCCTGCCGCATCGGCGCCGGACGCGGCATCCGTCCCCCCGCCGACCGACCACGAGGACGCCGACGCCGTCCACTGGGCCGACGCCCGCCACGACGAAGGAGGCGACCGATGAGCCTCACCGCCGCGACACGCTCCGAGACCACGAAGCTGTTCTCGACCAGCATCTGGTGGATCCTCGCGATCGTCCTCTTCGTCTACGTCGCCTTCACCGCAGCGGCGCTGGGCTTCGTCTTCGCCGCGGCGGCGACGGGCTCGCTTCCGGGCGACGCGCCCCCGCTTCCCGAGGAGGGCCTCGCGGCGACGCTGTACAGCACGGCCACCGCCGTCGGCTACGTCTTCCCTCTCCTCGTCGGCACGCTCATGGTGACCGCCGAGTTCCGCCACAAGACGCTGACGCCGACGTTCCTGGCGACGCCGCGACGCGGCCGGGTGCTCGCCGCGAAGCTCGCGGTCGGCGTACTCATCGGCGTGGTGCTCGGCGTGATCGGCATCGCCGCGGCCGTCGGCACGTCGGCGGCGTTCCTCGCCGGCTTCGGCCTCGGCACCGAGATCACCTCGATCGACACCTGGACGATGCTGGGACGGATGCTGCTGGCCTACGTCCTCTGGACGCTCATCGGCGTCGGAGTCGGCGCCCTGGTGCGCAACCAGGTGGGCGCGATCGTCGGCGTGCTGGTCTTCACGCAGTTCGTCGAGCCGATCGGCCGCACGGCGGCCGCCTTCGTCGAGGGACTCTCGGACTTCACCCGCTTCCTGCCCGGCGCCGCGAGCGATGCCCTCGTCGGCGCGAGCGTGCTCGCGGCGAGCATGCCGCAGGGCTCGTCGGAACCGCTCGAGTGGTGGGTGGGCGGCCTCGTGCTGCTCGGCTACGCCGTGGTGTTCGTGGTGCTCGGCCACCTGGTGAGCTGGCGCCGCGACGTCAGCTGAGTGTCCCGGGGGCGATGTCCGGACAACGCCGGATCCGCGGCCCCAAAACCCGCAACCCCCGGACCGCACCCGCGCGACAGCCGGTGCCCGGGGGCGATGTCCGGACAACGCCGGATCCGCGGCCCCAAAACCCGCAACCCCCGGACCGCACCCGCGCGGCAGCGGGCGCCCCGGGGGCCGATGTCCGGACAACGCCGAAACCTGGCGATGGGAGCGGCTGTACCTGGAGACCGGCCGGCCGAACCGAACAGAACCGGCCGAACGGCGAACCAGGATCGGTCAGACAGCGGGGGCGGGCGCCGGTGCCTTCTTCTTGCGCGGCTTCTTGTCGGGCACGACGGGGATGTTGCCCGTCTCGGCCGCGATCTCGACGACATCCGCGGGCTCAGCGGCGACCTCGACGCGCAGCGCCTGCACGAGAGCGAGGCCGTGGCGGGTCGTGAGGATGATCCGCTGGAACTCGGGGTGCCCCTCGAGGTCGATCACGACGCTCGGGCGGCGACGGCGGATCAGGGCGAAGTCCTCGCCACCCGCGGAGCGCCACGTGCCCAAGGCGACGATGCCGCGCACGTGCGTGCCTGGATTCGGAATGCCGCGCAGCCAGGTCCATGCGTCGTCGGTGAGCTGCACCCGCGTGATCGTCGACCGCTCGATGACGACATTTCCCTTACGGAACGACAGTGCGCGCTCGGACCCCGACAGCACGACCTCGAGTCGCGTCGAGTCGAGCAGCAGCGTCACCATGCGACCAGTCTGCCAGCGGGTCGCCCCGGAACCGGTCTCATTTGCTTACGGGAGGGCAACGATCCGCGACCCCGACCCTCCTGCTCGGTGCGAGACTGGATCGGTGACCGTCGTGTCCCCCTCCGTCACCGCGCGTTCCGCAGCGGCCTCCCCCGCCGCCGTCGACGCAGCCCTCGCGCGCGCCGCAGCGGGCGATCGGCTCGCCACGGCCGACGTCGAGGCGCTGCTCGCCGCGACGGGCGAGCGCTTCGAAAGCCTGCTCGCGATCGCCGCGGACGTGCGGGATGCCGGGCTCGCGGCATCCGGTCGTCCCGGCGTGATCACGTACTCGCGCAAGGTGTTCGTGCCCTTGACGACGCTCTGCCGCGACCGCTGCCACTACTGCGTGTTCGTGGATACCCCCGGGCAGCTGCTCAAGAAGCACAAGCCCGCGTACATGTCGCCCGAACAGGTGCTCCCCGTGGTGCGGCAGGGGCAGGCGATGGGCTGCAAAGAGGTGCTGCTGACCCTGGGCGACCGGCCCGAGGAGCGCTGGCCCGAGGCGCGGGCGTGGCTCGACGAGCACGGGTTCGCCTCGACGATCGAGTACGTCGCGCACATCGCGCGCCTGGTGACCGCCGAGACGGGGCTCCTCGCGCACGCCAACCCCGGCGTCATGAGCGCGGAAGAGCTGCGGATGCTGCGGCCCGTCGCGCCGTCGATGGGCATGATGCTCGAGACGACCTCGCGCCGGCTGTTCGAGGAGCCGGGCCAGGTGCACTACGGCTCGCCCGACAAGGATCCGGCCGTGCGGCTCGAGGTGATCGATGCCGCGGGGCGCGAGCGCGTGCCCTTCACCACCGGCATCCTGGTCGGGATCGGCGAGACCGTGCACGACCGCGCCGAGTCGCTCGTCGCGATCCGCGACACGCACGAGCGGCACGTGATCGAGGGCCAGGGCCACGTGCAGGAGGTGATCGTGCAGAACTTCCGCGCGAAGCCCCGCACCGCGATGCAGAGCGCGCCCGACGCCGATCTGCTCGAGTACGTCGCCGCGGTGGCGGTGGCTCGGCTCGTCATGGGACCCCGCATGCGGATCCAGGTGCCGCCGAACCTCTCGGATGCCACGGAGTTCGGCCTGCTCGTGCGCGCCGGGGCGGACGACTGGGGCGGCGTCTCGCCGCTCACCGCCGACCACGTCAACCCCGAGCGCCCGTGGCCGCACCTCGACGACCTCGCCCGAATGACGGCGGAGCTCGGCTTCGAGCTGCGCGAGCGCCTGACCGCGCAGCCCGAGTTCGTCCTCGCCGCCGAGACCTGGATCGATCCCGGCCTGAGCCCGGCCGTCGCCGCGCTCGCCGACCCCGAGACCGGCCTGGCCGCCGCCCCGAGCCGCGTGCCGGGTACAGGCGTTTCGTCTTCGGGCGCCAGAGCGCCCTTCGCTCAACGACCGGCACCTGACGCCCGGTCGTTGAGCGAGCGAGGAACGAGCGAGCCGAAACGTCCGCAACCCGGCCACGCCGCCGTGGGGGCGGACATCCGCCGCCTGGCCGAGACCGCCGCGGGAGACCCCCTCGCCCTCGACGACTCCGAGTGGGTCGCGCTCCTGGAGGCGACGGGCGACGATCTCGACGTCGTCGCCGCCACCGCCGACGACGTGCGCCGCTACACCGTGGGCGAGGCGATCACGCTCGTCGTCAACCGCAACCTCACGTCATCCGGGCTGCGCGCCGCCGCCACCGACGACCCCGCGACCTTCACGCTCGACGACGTCGGTGCGATCGCCGCCGACGCCTGGGACCTCGGCGCCACCGAGCTCTGCGTGCAGGGGCTCCTGCCGCCGGAGCAGCACCCCTCGGGCTATCTCGACATCGCACGTGCCGTGAAAGCCGCGGCGCCCGGCATCCACCTGCACGCCTACCGTCCGCAGGATGTGCGCGATCTCGCCGACCGCTCCGGCATCGGGCTGGACGCCGCCTTGGCCGCACTGCGCGAGGCCGGCGTCGACACCGTGCCCGGCACGGGCGTCAAGGTGCTGAGCGAGCGCGTCCGCGGCCTCGTCGCCCCCGGCGACCTCGAGATCGAGCGCTGGATCGAGGGCATCACGGCCGCCCACCGCGCCGGCTTCCGCTCCACGAGCGTGCTCTTCTACGGGCACGTCGAGACCGCCGCCGAGCGCATCGCACATCTGCGGCGACTGCGCGAGATCCAGGGCGCTTCGACAAGCTCAGCGACCGGAAGCGGGGCAGCGACCGGGGGCGGCTCGGCGACCGGAGGCGGCTCAGCGACCGGAAGCGGCGCAGGGGCGGGCGGCGGCTTCAGCGAGTTCGTGCCCATCCCGCTGCCCGGTCCCGCGGGCGGCGTGCCGCTCGTCGCGGGGCGGGCGCCGCTGGACGAGCACCGGGCGATGGTGGCCGTCTCGCGACTGCTGCTGTCGGGCAGCATCCCGCACGTGCAGATCCCGTGGACGCGCGTGGGGCGCGAGGCATCCGTCGTCCTGCTGCAGTCCGGGGGCGACGACCTGGGCGGCACGCTCCTCGACGGCCGCGTCAAGCCCGAGGCGGGCATCGAGCACGGCCTCGAACTGCCGATGACGGATGCCGCCGCCATCGCCGCCCGCATGTTCCGGCCGTTCCGCCAGCGCACCACGACGTACGGCCAGGCGTCGGGATGACGCGCGTCGAGGTCGCGATCGTCGGCGCCGGGTTCGCGGGCATCGGCATGGCGATGGCGCTGCGTCGAGCAGGCCGCGAGGACTTCGTCGTGCTCGAGCGCGGCGCATCCGTCGGCGGAACATGGCGCGACAACACCTACCCCGGCGTCGCCTGCGATGTGCCGTCGCACCTGTACGGCTTCGCCGCGCACCCGAACCCGTCGTGGTCGGGCACGTACGCGAAGGGCGCCGAGATCCACTCCTACCTCGAGCACGTCGTCGACGTCGAGGGCCTGGGCGACCGGCTTCGCCTGCGCACGGCGATGCGGAGCGCCGAATGGGATGCCGGGCACGCTGTCTGGCGGATCGCCACGTCGCCCGCAGGGGCGCCTCATCAGCCCCGCGGGCGCCACGGCGCGCCCTCCGGACGCGAGGGCGAGACCGAGGACGACGTCATCGTCGCCGACGTGCTCGTGCTCGCGTGCGGGCGGCTCACGGAGCCGACGATCCCCCGGATCGCCGGCCTCGAGCAGTTCCCGGGGCCGCTGTTCCACTCGGCGCGATGGGATCACGCCGCAGACCTCACCGGCGCACGCGTCGGCGTCGTGGGCACTGGGGCCAGCGCCGTCCAGATCGTGCCCGAGCTCGCGCGCGCAGCGGCCCATGTCACGCTGTTCCAGCGCACGCCCGCATGGATCGTGCCGCGCGGAGGGGACGCGTACTCCGACGCCGACCGCGCCCGATTCGTCACGGACCCCGCGTCGCTCGAGGCGCTGCGAGACGATCTGTATGCCGAGGGCGAGGCGCGCTTCGCGTCGCGCTCGGGCGATTCCGCCGCCGCGGCGGAGGCCGAGGCCGTGGCGCTCGCGCACCTCGAACGACAGGTCGCCGACCCCGCGCTGCGCGCCGCGCTCACCCCTGACTACGCGTTCGGGTGCAAGCGCGTGCTGCTCTCGGACGAGTTCTACCCCGCTGTGGCATCCGACGCCGTGTCGCTCGTGCCGGCCGCACTCGCCGCCGTGGAGGGCTCGACACTCATCGCCTCCGACGGCACGCGTCACGAGATGGATGCGCTCGTCCTCGCGACCGGC
>NZ_MWLP01000089.1:0-22025 GCF_010634885.1 Microbacterium sp. B35-04
GAGCGAGTGAGGAACGAGCGAGACGAAACGCCCTCGGGCGCGGCAGCTGCGGCGGCTCGGCGGTGCGGATTCAGGCGGGGAGGAGCACCCGCACCTGACGGCGGATGTCGTCCACGATCTCGTCGACCGAGAGGGCGATGTTCACGGTGGCCGCCATGCTGACGAACGTGATGGCGGAGACCACGTGCGCGAGCGTGGCCGCATCGTCCGGACTGGTGCGCCGGCCGCGCTGCAGGACGGTCGCGATCGCCTCTTCGGTCTGCACGGTGAGGGCGAGCGCCTCGCGGTGGTGGGGCTCTTCGGGATCGCCGAAGACGATCTCGCGCAGGTACGTGCGCCCGTTGTCGATCTGCACCCGGTTGCACTCGACGACCGGCCGGATGATCGCGATCACCGCCTCGAGCGGATCAGCGACGCCTTCGGCCGCGGCTCTGCCCTCGGCGAGGGCGTCGAGGTAGCTGGAGTTCTGCACGAGCAGGAGCAGTTCGCCTTTGTTCTTGGCGTATAGGAACAGCGTTCCCGTGCCGATGTCCGCTTTGTCGGCGATCTGCTGCGTCGTGACGTCGTCGACGCCGTGCTGCGTGAAGAGCTCGCGGGCCGCGGCGGTGATGCGCTGCAGCTTGTCCTGCTTGTTGCGCTCGCGTCGACCGACCGGCTGGGTGTCGATGGCCATGGCGTGATCCTCCGGGGTGCAGAAACTGACTGACTTTCTGATTGTAGTCAGAAATGGGTGGGCTTCGGTGTCTGCCGCCCGGGCGGCAGCACCGGCCTACTCCCGGTAGTGGGGCAGGATGACGCCGCCGCTGACGTAGGTCAGGGCTGCCGACACGTCGTAGGCGTGGACCGCCGAGACCTGCGGTGCGAGCGCGCTCGAGAGCCTCTCGACGTCTCGGCTCGCGAAGAACGCCGCGCGGCCGGCCACATCGTCGAAGCCGAGCATGACGGAGGCGTGGAAGCGCTGATCGGCGGGGTTGTCGTGGGCGACGTCCGGCGTGTCCCAGAGCTTCTCGTTCCAGGGGAGGAACGTCTGGGTCCGCAGCTCTCTGAGTGCGCCGGTGCCGGCGAGCGCGGGTGCGAGTTCCCGGCTGACGAACTTCCGGAAGGCGCGTCCGCCGACGTCCGGCCGCCTCCGCAGGTAGACGAGGGCCCGCGCACCCGGTCTCCGGCCGGGCTCCGCCACGCGATACCACCGGGTGGAGTACGGCGGCCCCGCATACAGGAGCGTGCGCCGGAAGACGTTGATCTCGTCCTTGAACGCCAGCCTGGTCTGCGCGCGACCTCGCAGCGGTGAGACGATCGACCGGAACGTGACCTCGGCCACGCCGTCGATCCTGCGGTCGGCGGGAATCGCCGTCTCGATGCCGCGGGTGGACGGCCACAGACCGGGATTGTGCTCGGCGAGGTGGATCTGGCGGTACTCGTCCAGTCCGGGGGTCGCCGAGATGATGCCCGAGTGGGGGCCCTTCCAGTGATCCATGCCGGTCTGGCGGGGTTGGTCCGTGCGGACCCACAGCAGGATCGATGACGTGAGGGGCTTCCTCTTGTAGGGGGCGACGCTCATGTGCTCATTCCTCTCGATGAATCGGGGTGCCGTCAGCGGGCGAGGAAGCTGACCGCGACGGGCGCGAACTGCTCGTGGAACTGGAAGATCCCGCCGTGACCGGAGTCGCGGTAGATGACGAGCTCGGATCCCCGGATGCGGCGGTGCAGGTCTTCCGAGAGCACGGAGGGCACCATCCGGTCGTTGTCGCCGTTGGCGATCAGGGCGGGCTGGGTGATCTTCGAGAGGTCGGCCGGCGCGGAGCGCCCCCACTTCTTGATCGCCTTGAGCTGCGTCCGGAACGCCTTCGTCGTGATGGGGGCATCGCGATCGACGGTGCGCTCCTGGAGGCGCCTCACGAAGGCCTTGGCCGCGAGCTTGCCGGTCGCGTTGCGATTGAAGAAGAGGAACTCCTTCGGGTCCGACCGCGTCAGCGTGGCGCGCAGGATGTCGTAGTACGTGGTGCCGGCGACCTTGTCGATGTCCTTGCCGCCGGCGGGGCCGGTGCCGGTGAGGACGAGCTTGCGCACGAGCTCGGGATGCTTGACCACGAGCGCCTGGGCGACCATGCCGCCGAGCGAGAAGGCGAACACGTCGATCGTGTCGAATGCGAGCCCTCGGATGAAGGCGTAGGCGTCGTCTGCCATCGCCTCGACGCTGTCCGGCACCTCGCCGGTGGAGGCGCCGACGCCACGGTTGTCGAACGTGATGACGTGGCGGTCCTTCGCGATCGGATCCACGATGCGCGGATCCCAGTTGTCGAGAGTTGCGGCCAGATGGACGAAGAAGACGACGGGGACGCCCCCCTTCGGTCCCAGCTCGCGATAGGCGAACGTGACCCCGCCGGTGGAAAGGGTGCGGGTCGGTGCCTGCGCATACGACGTGATCGGGTCGCTGCTCGTGGTGCTCATGAGGTTCTCCTTGCTGTTCGTGGAAGGTCGGATGCGAGGATCGGATCCAATGCCGAGTACGCTCAAGTATGAGTGCCCTCAGTAATAATGTCAATACCCAGCCCGACGCGCCGAAGGGCGGAGGCCGGGCGCCGCCGTCCGCGACCGTCGGTCTTCTCGCGCCGCCTAGGGTTGACAGGTGAGCTCCCCCTCGTCCCGACCCCTCTGGCGTGGTCGAGCGCTCGCCCTCGTGGGCATCGTGCTGTTCGCCTTCTCGCTGCGTTCCGCGGTCGCCTCGCTGTCACCGCTGTACGACCACATCGCCGCCGACTTCGACGTGCCGGCGGCGGTCATCGGGCTGATCGGCACCGCGCCGCCCGTCTGCTACGCCGTGTTCGGCCTGCTCACGCCGGCCCTCGAGCGGCGGTTCGGGCTCGAGCGCCTGGCAGTCGTCGCGATGGTCGTCGTCGCGATCGGGTTGATCGTCCGCAGCCTGGCGCCGGGCTCGGGACTGCTGCTGGCGGGCACGGCACTGATCTTCGCCGCAGTCGGAGTGGGCAACATCCTGCTGCCGCCGCTCGTGAAGCGGTACTTCGCCGATCGCGTCGGGCTCATGACCACCGTCTTCTCCACGACGATGGCGCTCGCGACGTTCGTCCCGCCCCTCGTGGCGGTGCCGGTGGCGGATGCCTCGGACTGGCACGTGTCGCTGGGGCTCTGGGCCGTCTTCGCCCTGGTCGCGAGCGTCCCGTGGATCGGCCTCGCGGTGCGCCATGCCGCGGCCGAGAAGAGCCGTGCCGAAGCGGCGGCCGCGGACGATGACGACATCGAGCAGCCGAGCCCGCGCGCCTTCGGCCGCATGTGGCGGCTGCCTGTCGCGTGGGCGCTGCTCGTCGGGTTCGCCGTGTCGAGCAGTCTCGCCTACACCGCGTTCGCATGGCTGCCGACGATCCTCGTCGACATCGCGGGCGTCACCCCCGTCGTGGCAGGCGTGCTGCTGGCGCTGTTCGGGTTCATGGGTCTGCCGGCGTCGCTGGCGGTGCCCCTGCTGGTCACCCGGGGCAACGCGACCCGCGCGCTGTTCGGTGTCGCCGTCGGCACGGGCTTCGCGGGCATCGCAGGGCTGCTCTTCGTCCCCACCGTGGCGCCGTGGCTCTGGGTCGCGCTCCTCGGGCTCGCACCGTTGCTCTTCCCGATGATCCTCGTGCTCCTCGGCCTGCGCACCCGCACGCACGAGGGCGCAGTGGCGCTGAGCGGGTTCGTGCAGAGTGGCGGCTACGCGATCGCCGCCGTCTTCCCCGTCGGCATCGGGCTCCTCCACGACGCGACGGACTCCTGGACCGGCCCGCTCATCGTCCTCGCCGTCGTCGTGGCGGCCGCCATCCCTGCCGGCGTCGTCGCCGCGCAGCCGCACACCGTCGAGGACGACTGGGAACGTCGCCACGGCGCCTGGTGAGGCATCCGAAGTTCTCAGGCCCTTCGCGATATATCGTGTTAGGTTCGCCGACGTGACCAACGACGAGACCCCGGGACCCCTCGAGACCCCTGCAACTCTCGAGACTCGCGTGCGCACCGAGATCGCCGCTGCCGAGGCGCCCGACCGTCCGATCCGGCGGATGCTGCGCCGCGCGCGCCGCTGGATCGACGGGCATCCGCGGCTCAACCGCGCCTACCGGTTCGGGGTCGGCGCGGTCGGCGGCATCCTCGCGGTGGGCGGGCTGCTGCTCGTGCCACTGCCGGGACCGGGATGGCTCGTGGTGTTCCTCGGACTCGCCGTGCTCGGCACGGAATTCCACTGGGCGCGACGAACGGCCGCGGCGCTCAAGCGCCTGCTCGACCGATTCTGGGCGCGGTGGCGAGCGCGACGCGCGGCCCGCGCGGGCGACACGGCCTAGCTGTACCGGGTACACCTAGCGGCACGCAGACCGGCTCCACCGCGCGGGCCGAACGCGGGTGCCGCGCTGCGGGCGCACGCCACTCACCCTGCACCCGCGCGCGAACACGGGGTGAGGGTGAGAGCGACGGAGGAGTTTAAGCCTGCGACGACGAGACGGGCGAGGTCTCGTCCTCGTCTTCGTCGTTGTACTGGTCGGCCCACTTGTCGACGAACTCGTCGTCGTGGTGACCGAGCTCGCGCTCGAGTGCCGAGTAGTTCACGTTGTACGTGTCGTACTTCAGCTCACGGGCGATCTTGGTGTGCTTCGCCTTCTGACGGCCACGCCCCATGCGAGACCCCCTCATTTAAGGTCGCGGGCTATTCTGCGGGCTCTGGGCCTCGCAAACCCGGGCATTCACGAATCCGGCTTTAAACCGGTAAGAGTAGCATTCAGGATAACACGGAGCCCCGGTAGCCCGGCCGCTGCGGCCCCAGGGGCATAGGAGGAGTGCGGACATATGACCGATGAGGCATCCGAGCCCCAGGGCGAGGCGACGAGCGACGAGAGCCTCCATGGGGCGGTGGTCGCGGGAGTGATCCCCGACCAGTCGCCGCGGGTCCTCAAGGAGGCTGCCCGCTACGCGAAGCTGTTCCAGGTGCCGCTGGTCGTGGTCCACGTCGACGTGACCCGCTTCGTCACCTACGAGGACCCCGACGGGTACGTCCACTCGGCGCCCATCGACATCAACATCGCTGCCGGCGAGGGTGAGCTGGCGAAGGTGCAGGATGCCGCGGCATCCGTTCTCGGCGATGCCTGGCCGCACTGGACGGTGCGCCAGCTGGTCGGCGACCCGGCGATGGCGATCAAGCACTTCGCCGATCAGGTCGACGCTCGGCTGATCGTCGTCGGCACCCGCAAGCGCGGCTTCGGCGAGTCGGTCCGCGAGTTCTTCACCGGTGCGGTCGGCGTGCGCCTCGCGCACCGGCAGCACCGCCCGATCCTGATCGTGCCGCTCGGGGAGCCGGTGCCCGACGACGAGGAGATCTGGCCCGCCTGAGCGGGGTGAGATCCTCGGTCGGTGAGCGAGCGAGCGAGCGCCGGCGAGCGAGACGAAACGCCCCGGACCTGCGAGAAGGTCCGAGGCGTTTCGTCTCGCTTCGCTCGCTCAACGACCGGGGCAGATGCTCCGGGCCGTCGACCGGAACGGCCTCAGCCGCGCAGCGCGCGTGTCACCTCTCGGGCGACCTGGTCGAGCTCGCTCGCCACCTGATCCACGATCGAGGCCGCGAGGTCGCCGCCGCGCGCCACATGGACGCGGACGTCGCCGCGCAGGTTCGCGCGGAACTCGTTGACCAGAGCGTCGAGGCGCTGCATCTGCTCGCGGCTGCGCACCCGCGGGTCGTCTTCGCGCGGGCCCTGGGGCGTGGATTCGCGCTCGTCGTGAGAGGCGGCGGCCAGGTCGGCGCGCAGGCTCTTCATGGCCTCGCGAACGCTGCCGCGCACCTCGTCGGCGATGAGCCGCACTGAGTCGGCGAGTCCCGCCTCGATGCCCACGAGGTCGCCCGCGCGCGCCTGCACTTCGGCGTGGCCGGCCTCGGTGATCGCGTACACGGTCTTGCGGCCGTCGACCGACTTGGTCACGAGTCCCTCCTCTTCGAGCTTCGCCAGGCGCGGATAGATGGTGCCGGCGCTGGGGGTGTAGGTGCCCCCGGTGCGGTCCGACAGGGCCTGCATGATGTCGTAGCCATGGCGCGGACCTTCATCGAGCAGGTTCAGCAGATACAGGCGCAGATCGCCGTGCGAGAAGACCGGGGTCATCACAGCTCTCCTCGGTCGAAGCCGGCCGCCGCTTCACGGGCTGCCGAGTCATCGGTGCCGTCGTCTCCACCGGGGGCCGTCGGCGTGGATGCAGCGGGCGTTTCGGACGCCGGGGATGCGGCATCCGCAGCCGGGGTGGCCGCGCGTCGCAGCACCGTGATGTCGCCCGAGACGCTGTGGGCGCGCACATCGGCGAAGCTGCCGCTGAGCTCGCCGACCGAGCCGGCGAAGTTGGTTGTCGGGCCCGTGCCGTTGCCCGAGCGGACGACGCCGTCGACCTGTACGCGGCCACTGACGCTGCGGACGACGTAGTTGGCCGGGTAGCCCTCGTCGAGGCGCACCGTAGAGCTGCCGCTCACGGTGTTGAGGCCGACCGACAGGATGTCGCCGGTCGAGTCGACCAGGACCGCGCCCGAGACAGTGTCGATGGTGGCCTTGCGCAGCGTGCCGGTCGCAGCGACGTCGCCCGAGACGCTGTTGGCGTTGAGCGCGCCGACGAGCTCGCGCACCTGCACGTCGCCCGACACGGCGTTGACCGAGAGGTCGCCGCTCAGGCCGTCGACGATGATGTCGCCCGAGACGGTGTTGAGGGATGCGTCGCCGCGCAGGCCCGAGACGAGGGCACTCGCACTGACGACCCCGAGGGTGAGGGCGACCTCGCGGGGGACTGCGACGCTGATCTCGGCCTTCGGGCCGCCGGCGCCGAAGTTGCGGAACACCTCGAGGAAGTTGTCCCAGCGCAGCTGCGGGTGGTCGATCTCGACGTGGTCGTCCGCGACCTCGATGCGGAGGTCCTTGACGGTGACGTCGTGAACTTCGATGCGGATGCCGGGCTCGTCGTGGGCGATCACGTCGATCTGCCCGCCGACGAGTCCGATCTTGAGCGTGCGCACGGTCTCGATGTCGATGACGCGCGTCTCGCCCGGGTGGATGATCCACTTCTCCAGGGTCATGACTGTTTCTCCTGCGTATCTCGGGGGTTCAATATCGCGATATATCGCGTGAGCCCAGGGTAACACGATATATCGCGAGTCTGTCAAGGCCGGGTTTCGAATCTCCAGGTTCTTCCGGGTTGGGGCGCAGCGCGGACACTGGGGCGCACGCCGGGCGCTCCAAGTGCACGCGACGCGCCCCAAACCGCGCAGCAAGCGGATGTCCGGGCTTGACCTTGACGCAGCGTCAAGCTTTAACGTGGTCGACGAACCAAGAGGGGAGGCGACATGGACCAGGACGAATGGTCGATCCAGCAGATCGCGAAGCTGGCGGGCACCACCAGCCGCACGCTGCGTCACTACGACGACATCGGGCTGCTTCCACCGTCGAGCATCGGCCACAACGGCTACCGGTACTACGACCGGGCGGCGCTCGTGCGCCTGCAGCGCATCCTGCTGCTGCGCGAGCTCGGACTGGGCCTGCCGCAGATCGCCGATGTGCTCGAGCGGGAGACCGGCGAGGAGTCGGCTCTCGAGGCCCACCTGGCGTGGCTCCGTCAGGAGCAGGACCGGCTGGCGCGACAGATCGCGTCGGTGCAGCACACCATCGACGCAATGAGAGGAGGTGAAGGAATGATGGCAGAGAACATGTTCGACGGCTTCGACCACACGCAGTACAAGGACGAGGTCGAAGAGCGCTGGGGAAAGAAGGCGTACGCCGACAGCGACCGCTGGTGGCGCTCGATGAGCGCCGACGAGAAGGCCGCATGGCAGCAGCGGGTCTCAGACCTCGGTCGCGATTGGATCGCGGCCGCGGAGGCCGGGATCGCACCCGACAGCGACGAGGCTCAGGCGCTCGCGAAGCGCCACGTCGAGTGGCTGACCGGCGTGCCGGGCACGCCCGCGTCCACCCCGGGCGGCGACGTGAAGGGCTACGTGCTCGGTCTCGGCGAGATGTACGTGGCCGATCCGCGCTTCGGCGCCCAGTACAGTTCGGAAGCGCTTCGCGCCCGGGCGACGACCGACGGCGGCACCCGCGGTGCAGAGTTCGTGCGCGACGCGCTCCGCGTCTACGCGGAAGCGCACCTGTAGGCGCGAGGGCACCTGCCGGACAGACGGATGCCGCGGCCCACTCCGGCCGCGGCATCCGCTGTCTTCACGACTGTGGTGCAGATCAGGTGTTTCGGTTCCCGCTGATCACTCTGAACAGGAATGCGATCAGCGCGATGACTCCGATGATGATGGCCACCCACAGCAGCCAGCTCAGTGCGGAGTTGAGGCCGCCGACGATCGCGAGCACGATCGCGACGACGATGATGATGATCAGGGCGAGGTTCATGGGACGTTCTCCTTCTGCGTTGTCGATGCAGGGAATGCACCGCATGCCTCGTGGGCATGAATCGACAGTGGCACCCCGGCGACGCGGCCCGTAGGGGCTTGACGGCGCTGGTTTTCCGGTGATAAGTCGGCCGGCCGACCGGTGATACGGCCGGCGGGCGGCGATGTCAAGCCCCGTGAGCGCATCCTCGCGCATCCGTATTTTCGCGGGTATGAGCACATCGGCCTCCACCGACCCGACGACCGCCCACCACGACGGCTCGTTCCCGCCGCAGGAGCAGGAGCAGCCCGGTCTGACGGAGGAGACCCACCCGGAACCGGACCACGGCGAGCGCTCGTACCGGGGCGCGCTGCGCCTGACCGAACGGAGGACCCTCATCACCGGCGGCGACTCCGGCATCGGCCGTGCCGTGGCGATCGCGTTCGCACGCGAAGGCGCCGATGTCGCGCTGACGTACCTGCCCGAGGAGCAGGAGGACGCCGATGAGACGGCCCGCTGGGTCACCGAGGCGGGGGCGCGCGCCTTGCCCATGGTCGGAGACCTGCAGGAAGAGGACTTCTGTGCCGAGATCGTCGACCGCGCCGTCGGCGAGTTCGGCGGCCTGGACGTGCTCGTGCTCAACGCCGCGTATCAGAAGGACCGCGAGGGCATCGAGAAGCTCGAGACCGCCGAGTGGGACCGTGTGTTCCGCACCAACCTGTACGCGCAGATGTTCACGGCGCGTGCCGCGGTGCCGCACATGCAACCCGGGTCGTCGATCATCGTGACGACCTCGATCCAGGCGTTCAACCCGTCGCCGGGGCTGATCGATTACGCCATGACCAAGGCCGCGCAGGTCGCCTTCATCAAGGCGCTCGCGCAGGAGCTGGGCCCGAAGGGCATCCGTGTGAACGGCGTCGCCCCGGGACCGATCTGGACACCCCTCATCCCGGCGACCGGATGGGATGCCGAGCGACTCGAGTCGTTCGGCCAAGACACGCCCCTGGGACGGGCAGGGCAGCCCGCTGAGCTCGCCGGTGCCTACGTGTACCTGGCGAGCGACGACGCGTCGTACACGTCGGGCGCGATCCTGCCGGTGACCGGGGGCAAGGGCCTGTGACATCCGCCCACGAGGCGGTGACCGAAGGAGGAAGCCATGCCAGGAGGACGCGGGTCGAATCTCAAGGACCGCGATCTGTACGAAGAGCTCCGCGACGAGGGCGCTTCGAAGGAGAAGGCTGCGCGCATCTCGAATGCCGCTGCCAGCCAAGGCCGCAAGACCGTCGGCCGGCGCGGCGCGAAGGCGAAGGACTACGACGAGCGCACCGTGCCCGAGCTGCGAAAGCGCGCGAAGGAGCTCGGCCTCAAGGGGTACTCGGGCAAGAAGAAGTCCGAGCTCGTCGCGATGATTCGCAACCACTGACGGCGTGGTCGCCGTTCCCGCCGCCGAGCGCGCAGTCGAGTCCATCGACGGGCGCTCCGGCGGGACCGACGACCCGGGTAGCGTGAGCGGATGCCGAAGCTCGTCCGCGTGCGCCCCTACGAGGACCCGGGCTTCCGCAGGCTGCGTGCGGGTTCCGGGTTCCGCTACCTCGATGCGAAGGGCCGTGCGCCGGCGCCGCGACATCTGGCCCGCATCCAGGCGCTGGTGATCCCGCCCGCCTGGCAGGACGTGTGGATCAGCGTGCGGCCAGAGGGGCACATCCAGGCGGTCGGCGTCGATGACGCCGGCCGACGGCAGTACCTCTATCACGCGGACTGGACCGCCGGCCGCGACCGCGGCAAGTTCGCGCGAGCCTTGGCGCTCGCCGAGGCCCTGCCTCGCGCCCGCGCCCGGGTCACCACGTCGCTGCGACGGGACGCGCTCGACCGCGAACGGGTGCTGGCGGTCGCGTTCCGGCTCCTCGACGACGCGGCGCCGCGCATCGGCTCGGAGCGCTACCTCGCCGCGCACGGCAGCCGGGGCCTCACGACCCTGCAGCGACGGGATGCCACGGTGGAGGCATCCGTCGTCACGTTCTCCTTTCCGGGCAAGAGCGGCAAACGGCAGCTTCTCGAGATCGACGACGTGGAACTCGCCGCTGTCATCGAACTGCTCGCGGCGGGAAGGCCCCGCTCGCCGCTGCTCGCGTGGCAGCGCGGCGGACGCCGCATGCCGCTCACTCCGGCCGAGGTGAACGCGTACGTGCGCTCGCTGACCGGAGGCGGGTTCACCGCCAAGGACTTCCGCACCCTGCGCGGAACCATCCTCGCCGCCGAGGCGCTCGCGCGCATCGGCACGGTCGACACGAAGACCGACCTCAAGCGCGCCGAGGTGCTGGCGGTGCGCGTCACCGCCGAGGCGCTCGGCAACACGCCCTCGGTCGCGCGCGGCTCGTACATCGACCCGCGCGTGTTCGCCCGGTACAGAGACGGCCAGCTTCTCGACCTGTCGATCACGCCCGAGTCCGCGATCCGCGGCCTGCTCCGCCAGGGGCGCTGAGCCCTTCGACAGGCTCAGGGACCGTGGGGTTCCGGTCGCTGAGCCTGTCGAGGCGCCCTTCGGCGAGCTCGGGGACCGTGGAGTGCCGCTCAGGGGCCGTGGGGTGGCGGAGTAGCGTGAAGGGATGCCGCAGCCCGTCGACCCGCGCGTGCTCGGGGTCACCGTGGCGGGCGGGGCGATCGGCGTGCTTGCGCGTGCGGTCCTCGTCGCGCCCGTCGATGATCCGGCCGCCGTGGCGTGGGTGACGCTCGGCATCAACGTCGCCGGATCCCTGATCCTCGGGATCGTGGTCGGCTGGCTCGACGACCGCCGCCCGCTCGCCCGCGCCTTCCTCGGCACGGGGATCCTGGGCGGCTTCACGACCTACAGCGCGTTCGCGGTCGCGACGGCGCTGTGGGTCACGACGCCGTGGCTCGCGGCGGGGCTGGCCGCGGCATCCGTCGTCGCAGGTGTCGCGGGAGCGCTCGCCGGACTCTTCCTCGGACGCCGGATCTCGGACCGACCGGCTCGGATCGAACTCCCCGAGGACGCCGAGTGAGCCCCTGGCTGCTGCTCGCCGCACTCGCCGGCGGCGTGGGCGCCGGGCTCCGCTACATCGTCGATCGGCTGCTCACGCCGGTGAGGGGCATGGGGTTCCCGTGGGGGATCCTCGTGGTGAACGTCTCGGGGTCCTTCGCCCTCGGGGTGATCACCGGGCTCGGTGCCGCCATCGCCCCCGAGCTGTCGCTGGTTCTCGGTCTCGGCCTGCTCGGCGGCTACACGACCTTCAGCACCGTCTCCGTCGAGACCGTGCTGCTCGCCCAGCGGAGACGCCGGCGGGAAGCCGCACTCAACCTCTTCGGCACGCTCGCGCTCGCGGTGCTCGCCGCGGGCTTGGGACTCCTGCTCGGCGGGTGGATCGCGGCGCTCTGAGCGTGGAGGGCTCGGGAATCTCAGATGAGAACTGCATGAAATACTGACAACCGATACATCTCCGTATCGTGCGGGCTCCCGCATCCCTTGCACCACCACACCAGCGAAGGCCTCCGTGTGTCGAACCTCGCCGTCCTGAGTCTCAAGAACCGCGCTCTGATCGCTCTGATCACAATCGTCGCCGCCATCTTCGGCGGACTCGCGCTCACGAACCTCAAGCAAGAACTCATCCCCTCCATCGAGTTCCCCGCACTCATCGTCGTCTCGACCTACCCGGGTGCGTCGCCCGAGGTCGTGAGCAACGACGTGTCGGTGCCCATCGAGACCGCCATCCAGGGCGTGCCGGGGCTCGAGTCGTCGACGGCCACGAGCACCACGAACGCCTCGATCGTGCAGGCGTCCTTCACCTACGGCACCGACCTCGCGACCGCCGAGCAGAAGATGACGCAGGCGATCAACCGCATCAAGAGCCAGCTGCCCGAGGGGGTCGATCCGAGCGTCATCTCGGCGAGCATCGACGACTTCCCGGTGATCCAGCTGGCCATCACCGGCTACGACGACGAGGCGACGATCCAAGCTCAGCTCGAGGCATCCGTCGTCCCGGATCTTGAGGATGTCGACGGGGTCAACGCCGCGCAGATCGTCGGCGGCGTCGGCCAGCGGGTCACGATCACCCCCGACCAGGCGGCGCTCGCCGCGGCGGGCTTCACGCAGCAGGCGATCAGCGACGCGCTCGAGCAGAACGGCGTGCTGTTCCCGGGCGGTGAGGTCACCGAGAACGACGAGACGCTCACGGTGCAGACCGGCTCGAAGATCACGACGGTCGACGAGATCGCGGCGCTGCCGCTCGTGCCCTCGACGGCCGACCAGTTCCAGGGCGGCGCGACGACCATCGCGGATGTCGCGACCGTCGTCGAGGAGACCGACCCGGTCACCACGGTCTCACGCGTGAACGGCGAACCGGCGCTGACGATCGCGGTCACCAAGCTCCCCTCGGCCAACACCGTCGACGTGTCGCGTGGCGTGCTCGCGATCCTTCCCGACCTCGAGGAATCCCTCGACGGCGCGGAATTCACCGTCGTCTTCGACCAGGCCCCCTACATCCAGGAATCGATCGACACGCTCGCGAAGGAGGGCCTGCTCGGCCTCGTCTTCGCCGTCCTCGTCATCTTCGTCTTCCTGCTGTCGGTGCGCTCGACGCTCGTGGCCGCGATCTCGATCCCGACAAGCCTGCTGATCACCTTCATCGGCTTGCAGGCGTTCGGCTACTCGCTGAACATCCTGACGCTCGGCGCGATCACGATCGCGATCGGGCGCGTCGTCGACGACTCGATCGTCGTCATCGAGAACATCAAGCGGCACTACGTCGGCGATTCCGACAAGAAGACCGCCATCCTGCGCGGCGTCCGGGAGGTCGCCTCGGCCATCACGGCGTCGACCATCGTGACCGTGGCGGTCTTCCTGCCGATCGCGTTCGTCGGCGACGTCACGGGGGAGCTCTTCCGTCCGTTCGCGATGACCGTCACGATCGCGATGACGGCGTCGCTCTTCGTCGCGCTGACGATCGTGCCGGTGCTCGCGTACTGGTTCCTGAAGCCCGGCAAGCAGATCCTCGACGCCGAGGGCGTCGCGATCGACCCCGAAGACCCGGCCGCCCCGCCGAGCCGCCTGCAGAAGTCGTACCTGCCGATCCTCCGCTGGACGCTCAAGCACTCGTGGGTGACGCTCGCACTCGCCGTGCTGGTGCTCGTCGGCACGATCGCCGCCGCGCCGTTCATGAAGACCAACTTCTTGGGCGACTCGGGCCAGAACACCTTCACGATGACGCAGGACATCGGTCCGGCGCCTTCGCTCGAGGCCGAGAGCGCCGCCGCGGAGCAGGTCGAAGAGGTGCTCCTCGGCATCGACGGCATCGAAACCGTACAGGTGTCGATCGGCTCGAGCGGCTCGGCGCTGCGCGACGCGTTCTCGGGTGGCGGCAGCGGCATCACGTATTCGATCACCACCGACTCCGGCGCCGACCAGGTGGCACTGCGCGAAGAGGTGCAGGAGGCGGTCGCCGACCTCGACGACGCGGGCGAGATCACCGTCGCGGCGGGCGGCGGCGGCTTCGGCTCGACCGACATCGCGATCGACGTCACGGCCCCCGACTCCGACACCCTGCAGACCGCGACGGATGCCGTCATCGACGCCGTCGACGGCGCGGAGGGCGTCGGCCAGGTCTCGAGCAACCTCGCGGCGTCGCTGCCCTACATCGCCGTGACCGTGGACCGCGACAAGGCGGCGCAGCTCGGCCTGTCGGAGGTCGCGGTCGGCGCGCTGGTGTCGAACACGATGCAGCCGCAGTCCATCGGCACGGTCGAGATCGACGACACGTCGCTCACGGTGTACCTCGCCGCCTCCGAGACCCCGGCGTCGCTCGACGAGCTGCGACAGCTGCAGGTGCCCAGCGCCACAGGCCCCATCGCGCTCGAGGAGGTCGCGACGGTCGAACAGAGCGAGGGCCCCACGTCGATCACGACCGAGGCCGGCGAGCGAACGTCGACCGTGACGGTGACCCCGTCGACCGACGACCTCGCCACCGCCTCCGCCTCTGTGACGACAGCCCTCGCGGACGCCGACCTGCCCGCGTCGGCCGACGCGACGCTCGGCGGCGTCGTGACGCAGCAGCAGGATGCGTTCTCGCAGCTCGGCCTCGCCCTGCTCGCGGCCATCCTGATCGTCTACATCGTGATGGTGGCCACGTTCAAGTCGCTGCGCCAGCCGCTGCTGCTGCTCGTCTCGGTGCCGTTCGCGGCGACCGGTGCGATCCTGCTGCAGATCATCACGGGCGTGCCGCTCGGCGTCGCGTCGCTCATCGGCGTGCTGATGCTCATCGGCATCGTGGTGACGAATGCGATCGTGCTCGTGGACCTCGTCAACCAGTACCGCGAGAAGGGGCTCAGCGCGCACGACGCGACCGTCGCCGGTGGCTCTCGCCGTCTGCGCCCCATCCTCATGACGGCGCTCGCCACGATCTTCGCGCTGACGCCGATGGCGCTCGGCATCACGGGTCAGGGCGGGTTCATCTCGCAGCCGCTCGCGATCGTCGTGATCGGCGGCCTGGTGTCGTCGACCGTGCTGACGCTGCTCGTGCTGCCGACGCTGTACAACCTCGTCGAGGGCGCGAAGGAGCGGCGCGCAGCGCGTCGTCGCGACCGCGGTGACGAGGACGGCGGCGACGGCGGTCCGGCCCCTGAGGGTGACGGCCCGGCGGGCGGAACCGATGCCGTGGACGAGCGCGAACTCGTCGGCGCCGGTGTCGGCGCGGGTGCACGCGCGGGCGCCGCGGCGGCCGGGGCCGGCGAGGCAGGCGCCGGTGCGGCAGGCGCCGGTGCGGCCGGTGCCGGCGCGGCGGGTGTCGCGGCCGGTGCCGCAGGCGCGGCCGCCCTCGAGACCCGGCGCCAGCGTCGCCAGCGCGAGCGCGGCGGCGTGGCAGAGGTCGCCGTGCCGGTGATCGAGGAGGGACCCGACGTCGAGGTGTCGGACTCTGCACCCGCTCCGGCGATCGTTGACGACGTGCCCGCGGAGGCCGAGGAGCAGGCTCCGGCGTCCGCCGGCGCTGACTCGTCGGCCGACTTCGAGGTGCCCGTCATCGACGCTGTGCCGACCGCTCAGCCCTCGGGCGACGCGGTCGCGGAGCCGAACGAGGTCCCGGATGCCGATGGGCAGGATGCCGCCGCGCATGCACCGGTGACCGAGCCGGAACTCGACGCGTCCGAGTCGTCGGAGGATGCCGTAGAGAGCGAGACCGAGACCGTGACCGAGCCCGACGTGACGGGCGGTGACGCGTCCGAGGCGGACGCCGATGTGGCAGACGTCGCACCGGTCGGTGCCGAAGGTGAGACCGGTGCGTTCGGTGGATCCGACGTCGAGCCGGCAGAGCAGCCCGAGACCGCGGCGGACGAGGCGGCAGAGCAGCCCGAGATCGCGGAGGACGAGGCGGCAGCGCAGCCCGACCGCGCGGTGGACGAGGTGCAGCCCGAGGTGTCGACCGGTTCAGAGGATGAGCCCGAGGCGGAGTCCGCCGACGAGGCCGAGAGTGCGGCTGAAGTCCGCGATGCGGAATCCGAGTCCGTCGCGGACGAGGCCCGTACGTCCGAGGAGCCGGAGCCCGAGCAGGGCGACGCGACCCACGAGGACGAGGTTCGCCCCGAGTCCTCACCCGCCGAGACGGAGGCCGAAGCCGAAGCCGAGCCGGGATCCATCGAGAGTCCCGAGACGGACGAGGAGCCCGCTTCCGACCGCGACGGCGAACACGGCGAGCGTCGGCACGACACCTGACTCCGGTCTCGAACGAGCCTGAAGGGACGGATGCCGCGAGCAGCGGCATCCGTCCCCTTCTCAGTTGCAGTGGCTGACCCGCGCCGAGCTCAGCTCCTGCTGACGATCAGATACCGCTCGTCGTCGATGGGGCGGCCCCAGAACGATGCGTCGTCGAGCGGCCGCAGCAGCACGTCGTCGCGGAACCGACCGACGAGCTCCGCACATTCCGCTGCGCTCAGCCCGGCGCCCGTATGCCATCGGCCTTCGATGAGGATCAGGACGCCGGTGGGCACGAGCAGGCCGATCCAGGTCGCCAGCGCGGCTGCCGGATCCGGCATCGCCCACAGCACATGCCGCGCGAGGACGACATCGTACGAGCCGGCCGGGAGACCCGGGTTCGCGGCGTCGGCCACGGTGAAGACCGGTGCCGGCACGATGCCCTCCGCCTTCGCGCGGGCCCGTCGCACCATCTCGGGCGAGAAGTCGACACCGCTCACGACGTGCCTGCCCTCGACCGCGAGGAGGACCGACAGCGTGCCCGTTCCGCATCCGAGGTCCGCGACGTGGCGGCCGGGATCTCCTACGAGGGGAAGCAGCAGATCGGCCCAGGCGCGACGGGTCTCCGGATCACGCAGGCCGTGATCGGCCGCGTCGTCGAACGTCAGCGCTTCGCGATCCCACAGAGATCTCGACTCGTCGGTCACCCGGTGGTCCTTCCGCGAATCTGGTCGGTCGGGCGATCGCCGGTCAGCTCTTCTTCAACTCCTCGGCGAACATCACCAGGATGCCGCTGGGACCGCGGAGGTAGGTGAGCTTGTAGACGTCGTCATAGGTGGCCACCCCGCGCAGCGGGTGGCAGCCGTGCCTCGCGGCGATCGCGAGCGCTTCGTCGATGTCGTCGACGGAGAAAGCGACGCGGTGCATGCCGATCTCGTTCGGAAGGGTGGGTTCCGTCTCGATGGCGTCGGGATGGATGTACTCGAAGAGCTCGAGCTGACCGTGACCGTCGGGCGTCTGGAGCACGGCGATCTTGGCGTGGTTGCCCTCGAGGCCGACGGCGGTGTCGGCCCATTCGCCACTGACCGTGTCGCGGCCGAGGACCGTCAGGCCGAGGTCCGTGAAGAAAGCGATCGCCGCGTCGATGTCGCGCACGGCGATGCCGACATTCTCGAGCTTGATGGCCATGAGCTGCATGCTACTCATGGGCTCCGACGCACTCCTAGTGCGACGTGAGGCCGACCTGCCAGCGGTGCTGCTCACGGGCGAAGAGCACGGCGAAGGTGCCCCACACGCCGATGTCGTCGGCGAAGCCGAGCGGCCCCAGGAGCAGCTCGGGAATCAGGTCGATCGGCGCGAACGTGTAGACGACGGCGGCGATCGCCACGACCCATGTCGTCGGTGCGACACGATGCTCGCGGCGCTTGACCGCCCTGAGAAACCTCCACCACATGCACCCCAGTGTGCGTGCCCCGCACGCCCGGGGGCCTGTCGAGACGGAATCGTGATCGTTCAGTCAGGGGATGCACAGCCCGCGGTCAGCGGGTCACGGCTCGCCCTGATCCGACTCGTCGTCGGGGATCTCGTCGCTGCGCGGCCCGACGAAGTCGCCGGTGATGGTGTGCTCGCGTTCGACATCCTTGATGACGTCGGTCTTGAGATCGCTGGCGGGATTGCTGTCTTCCGGGGACAGGCGCGGAACGAAGCTGTCGGTCATCACACTCTCCTTCGCGGCCGAGCCGCCTAGCGGTCGGCCTTCTCGTCCTCTTCCGGCTCGAACGTCGACGGCACGCCCGTGTGGCCCGCCGCGACCCCATCGGGCGCGTCGGGGATCGTCCCGTCGCGTCCGAGGCCGCCCGGCTTGCGGGTGCCCTCGTCGTCCGTCTTCGGCTCTTCTGCGTTGCGGTCCATGTGATGCTCCTTCGTCCTCAGGGGAAACGTACGTCCACGCGCGGGCGCACGGACCCCGGTTGACAAGGGCGGAGCGGCGCGGCAGGAACAGTTCCCTCACCCCGCAGCGGTGTCAGGACGCGCGGAGCTCCGCGCGCCGCAGCTCACGACGCGGTCGACGATCAGCGCGTCGATCCCCTCGCGTCTCAGACAGGCGGCGACGGCGAGCCCCGCAGGCCCGGCTCCGACGACGAGCACATGAGCAACGGCGGCGGACGCTCTGTCGGAGCATGGGGCTACCGTCGACGCATGGTGTTCGCGAATGCAGGAAGTCTGGGTGCCGCTCCCGGCAAGCGGGACGAGCTCGTGCGCCACCTCACGCGCCGGAGCGACCACCTGCGGGAAGTCGGCTGCCTCCTGTACGAGGTGGGCGTGAACGACGCGGATCCCGACACGGTCTACGTGGTCGAGCTGTGGGAGAGCGCCGACGCGCATCGTGCCTCGCTGGCGCTCCCGGAGGTGCAGGCTTCGATCGCGGATGCCCGCCCGATGCTCTCCGGCGCCTTCGGCGGCTTTCAGTTCGATGTCGTCGGGTCGCCGCTGCGCGACGGTTCGGCCCCGGCGCCGTCCTGACACCAACGGGCGTCGCGCGCTGAACTGCCCGCGTCGGGACCGTCCCCGTCAGTCCGGGCGGCCGGCGACGCCGAGGAAGCGGATGAAGACCGCGATCCAGCCGAAGATCAGCGCGAACACGATGATCTCGAACGCGGTGAGCGAGAAGAAGCCGATCGCGGGGATGAAGAGGATCACCGAGGCCACCATGGCCGCGAGGAATGCCCATGACGCGACGAAGTAGGTGCGCGGCATCCCTCGGAGGAAGTTCGGCCCGCCGATGAGCAGGACGAGGAACATCGCCGCCATGCCGGATGCCGAGAGGTTGTGCAGCGCGAGGTTCACGTCGACGGGGAACACGCCCACGCACGCCAGCATGATGCCCATGATGGCGAAGAGTACGGAGACGATGCGCGGTCCGCGCGGGTTCTCGAGCACGCCCGCCGCCGCGAGGGCGCGCATGTCGTTGGCGATGTAGACGGCGAAGGTCGTCACGAGCAGACCCGCTGCCATGAGGGTGCCGTTGAACACCCAGCTCGACAGGTCGTCCTCGAAGGAGCCGAGATGGCTGAAGTGGATCGTCCACCACTTCGGGTCGGGCGTCGTGACCATGGCCGTGAGCGTGCCGATGGCGATGAACGCGAGCAGCAGCGATGACATGCGCTGCGTCGTCATCGCCGAGACCGAGAGGAACACGATCCACGTGGTGATGCCGAGTGTCACCGCCATCAGCACGACCGCCCAGAACGTCACGATCGGCAGCCCGATGAAGCCCATGGCGAGCACGCGATACAGCGCGTACACCGCCACGAAGGCGAGCGCTGTGTGGACGATGACCACCGAGATGGTGTTGACGATGAACTTCCACGACGGCAGTGTCTGCCGCCACTCCTGCCCGGGACGGTTGCGCGCGCGCCAGTACTCGGCCGTCGATGCGGCGGCGGCGACCACTGCCGCGCCGCACGCCGCCCATACCGCGAAGGAGTCGGCTTGGCCGGCGAGCTGCAGATCCGGCGCGAACACGCCGACGAGGAGGCCGTAGACCGCCCCGATCGCGCCGGCAATGAGCCCGGCGTAGACCGCCTGAGACTCCGCACGGCGGCCGGGTGTGGGTGCTGCCGTCGCGGGCAGGGTCGAGGTGTTCGTGGTGCTCACGAGGTCAGAGTACGACCGCTCCCGGCCGTCCGGGGTGTTCGGCGCGACACGATCCGGTGACGGATGCCACGGGCCGCGTCTCGATGCTCCGGCGAGGGAGGCTCGGGCTGACGGATGTCGCGCCGCTCAGGCGCCGCGCTGCAGCCAGGGGCGCAGCATCCGTGTCACCCATGGCAGCACCGCGTACGTCATCACCGGGGTGAGCAGCACCGTCGTGAGCAGCACGCGCGCGATCAGCGGCCATTCCGCGAACCCTGGAACGAAGCCGAGGAGCCACGACGCGAGGAGATTCGTGGGGAAGAAGCCGAGCCAGATCGTGACGGCCTGCTTCCAGCGCGCCGGGGCGGGTGGGATCGGCTGCTGGACCGGTCCGGTGGACGGTGCCGTGGAGACAGCCGGATGCCGCGACTCGACGTTGGTCGCGAACGGAGCGTCGAACCACCCCTCGATGCCGGTGCGTCGCTCGACCCGGACCTCGTTCGCGAAGGCGCGGCCGGAATCGAGCCACCACGAGCGCTGCGGCGAATCCTCCCAGGCCTCGAGGGTCGGGATGTCGCGGAAGCGGTAGAGCATGTACCAGAGGTCGCTGCTCTCGCCGGCACGGACCCAGCCGGAACCGAGGAAGCCCGCGAAGCCGGCGGCGAGATCGGTTCCTGCCTGCATCCAGCTCGTGGCTTCTGCGGTGCGGGAGGGGTCGATGCGTCGTTCGATCGCAACGGTGATGGGGTGGGCCACGGGGTCTGCCATGGCATCCATTCTGCGGTGGTGCGGGCGTCCGCGACGCGCCGGCGGGCGCCGACGGGTGGGGGCGCCAGTGTGCGGGGAAGAGCCAGCAGCCAGGCGCCCATCGTGACGAACGCGACCAACTCGAACAGTGCGAGCGTGATGAACCCGGCGGTCAGCACGATCATGCCGACGGCGAGCAGCGCGACGCAGAAGACGGTGATGCGGCGGAACCGTCGGCTGCGACCGGGGATCGCGAGGCCGGTGGCGACCGTCGCAAGGAACGACAGCCCCAAACAGGCCGCGATGATGTCGTGCATGACGACGCTCACCGGAATGGGAACGAGCCCCACGCCGGTGAGGTGGAGGCCGGCCGACACGATCGACCCGCGGAAGCCGCGCGCCCTGCGGCGGCTCATGCCGGCGGGAAGCGCAACCGCGACCAGCACGCCGTAGGCAGCCAGGAAGAACCCCGAGAAGATCACGATGGTGTTGAACGTCCGGCCGGAGAAGTCGGAGTGCGTCCCCAGCTGGGAGAAGTGGTGATGCCACCACGTCGGGTCATGGCTGGCGAGCAGTGAGACGAGCACGCCGACCGGGAGCGAGAGCACGGCGAGCCGTCCGACGCGGTGCGCGAGGAGCGACGGGTCGGTGCGGACGGGCGCTGTGCCCAGCCTCGGCAGGTCGGCGTCATCGGCGGTCGAGGGCTCGGACACCGTCGGGGGCGAGGCTGCCGTGCGGCGGGACGCGGCATGCGCGCGAGCCGGTCGGGCGGCGGGCGCGATCGCGCGAGGCGCCGCGGCTTGACCGCTGGTTGCGTCGAAAAGGGTCGTGGGAGGCATTCGACTCACGATCGGTTCTATACGACGCCCCCGGTGTGCCGACATCCCCCAATAGACCCCGACCCCGGGGTCCGCCGGCTCTGACGACAATTCCCCAGTTCAGCAGATAGCGCTGATCAGCAAAAAACGCTGTTCAGCCGCGAGCCGCTGAGTCAAACAGTAGCCCGGCCTCCAGGGAGAATGTCCGGCTGATGGCGAATCGATTCTGCGCTCGCGCTCAGCGGCTGTGCAGGCGGCATTGGTACGCTGGCGCGGTCGGCTCTGGACAACGCGTTATGCGCGGATCGGGTTTGTGAGTCTTTGGGGCCGATGGTCTGGGCGCGTCCGCCCTGACGACCATCACATCGAATGGCCCCCGGCCGACGAACAGTCCGGGTAACTCCTCGCCGCCGTGGGCGGCATCGCACGCACGCGCGCGGGGGAGTGCTGTTCCGCGAGAACAACCCAGAGAAGGACAAACCGTGCCCAAGAACAAGAAGCCGGCCGGCGGCCGCCCCGCCAAGAACTTCGAACCCCGCTACGGCGCGAAGTCCAGCTACCAGGATCGCAAGCGCCGCCCGGGCGAGTCGTCGGCGGGTCAGACAGGCAGCCGCAGCGCCGGCCACCGCGGCCACCGACCCGAAGAGGCGGATGCCTCGCCCAAGCGCCGCTGGAACGCCCAGGAGCGTGCCGGCCGCGGCGAAGCCCGCGCTATCCGCACCCACGCCCGCGACGACCGTCCGGCGCGTTCGT
>NZ_MWLP01000009.1:0-40830 GCF_010634885.1 Microbacterium sp. B35-04
GCGCAGCCGCAGCGCGGCGCCCGCCGCGAGATTGCCTCCGGCGCTCGCACCGCCGATGGCCACGGCATCCGTGCGCCCGCCGAACTCCGCCGCATGAGCGCGCGCCCAATCGAACGCCGCGACGGCCTGGAGCGACGCGACCGGATACGGCGCCCGTGCCCGGTCACCGCCGTACGACGCGATGAGCTCTTCCGGGGACGGCATCCCTTCGACCGGCTCGGGTACGGGCAGCGCCGGGATCGCGTCGGTCGGCGCGAGCGTGTAGTCGAGCGAGACGACGGTCGTGCCGCGGCGCGCGAGCTGCCGCGCCGTCTCATCGGCCTCGGGCATGTCGAAGTCGCCGAACATGAAGGCGCCTCCGTGGAGCCAGACGAGCACGGTGCCATCGGGCTGCGGTGCGGGATACACCCGCAGGCGGAAGTCGTGCTCCGCCGCGCTGAGTTCGACGTCCGTGATGGGAAGGGTGTCGGCCATGACACTTCTCTCAGGTGAGTTCATTGGATGAAAGTGAGTTTCGTCTACCGAATGTATGCTGATCGGAGCGGTCCGTCAAATGAAGGAGCACGATGACCGAGCGCCTGCCTCCGTTCCCACCCGGCGCCCTTGCCGGCGCACAGCGCGAGTTGTACGACGCCATCACCGGTGGGCCGCGAGCCCAGGGGCCGCAGCACTTCGCGCTGACGCGCGCCGACGGCTCGCTGCGCGGTCCCTTCAACGCCTTCCTCTTGGTGCCCGAGCTCGGCGGCGCCCTGCAGGACGTCGGCGCGACGATCCGGTACCGCGGTGCGCTCAGCTCCCGCGCCCGGGAGATGGCGATCCTGCTCGTCGCCGCGCGGTGGGACAGCGACTTCGAGCGAGAGGCACATGAGGCCGTCGGGACCGCGGCGGGGCTCACGTCCTCCGAACTCGCCGCTCTGCGCGCCGGCGACACCTCGTCGTTCGCCGGCGACGAGGCCGCCGTGGCAGCTGCCACCCAGCAGCTGCTCGACGGAGACCTCGACGACGACGCCTGGCACGCGGCATCCGTCACCCTCGGCCCCGAGGTCGTGTTCGAGCTGACGGTGCTCGTCGGCTACTACGCCACGCTCGCGTTGCAGCTCCGCGTCTTCCGCGTGCGCCCGTGACATTGCAGCAGCCCTGACCAGCAGATACGGTTTCACACGATGAAAGCACCGGACGAGGCGCCCGCTACCGGGGACGGCGACAAGGCCCACAGTCGCTATCGCATCGAGGCCCTCGCGAAAGGCCTCGACGTCTTGCGTCTGTTCGACGAGTCGGTGACCTCGCTCAAGCTGCGCGAGATCTGCGATCGCACGGGCATCCCCATGCCGACCGCCTTCCGCGTCGTCGCGACGCTCGAAGAGGGCGGCTATCTCGAGCGCCTGCCCGACGGCAGCATCCGTCCCGGCGTCGCCGTGCTCCTGCTCGGATCGGCGGCGCTGCGCGGATCGAGCCTCGTCCAGCTCAGCGAGCAGCCGCTGCGTCACCTCGCCGAGGAGTCCGGCGAGACCGTGAACCTCGGCGTCCTCGTCGGCGACCAGGTGCTGTACCTCGCGCGACTGCGCAACTCCGATCTCGTCACCGCGAACATCCAGGTGGGCTCGACGCTGCCCGCCGCGTACACGTCGATGGGCAAGCTGCTGCTCGCCTACCTCAGCGACGCGGAGCTCGCCGCGACGCTGGCGCGCCACGATTTCGGAACGGATGCCGGACCCAACGCCGCGACCTCGCTCGACCAGCTGCGCGAACGCCTCGCCGTGATCCGCGAGCAGGGCTACGCACTGCAGGACGAGGAGGTCGCCGCGGGCCTGCGGTCGGTGTCGGTGCCGGTGTTCGGCCGCGACGCGAAGCCCGCCGCGGCCATCAACATCGCCGTCGCCTCGTCGCGCCACGACCTCGCGTCGCTGCGCGGCCCGCTGCTGACCCGCCTGCGCGCGACCGCCGACGAGATCTCGCGGCTGCTGCGCGCGACCTGAGCGCATCGCCCTCACCCCGGCTGCGTGCGCGCGGTGACGCGCGCGACGAATTCGATGGCGCGGTCGAACACCGGCCCGGTGTCGTCGAGCCCCTGCCAGAAGTGCCGGCCGCCGTCGACCGGGTGGAACTCGACGTCGGCGCCGGCGGCGCGCAGCGCGCGGGCGAACGACGCGCTCTGCGCGAACGGCACGTGCTCGTCGTCGGTGCCGTGCGAGATGTGGAACGGCGGCGAGCCGGCATGCACCTGGGCGATCGGGCTCGCCTGGAGCGCGGCATCCGGGATCTCCGGCGCCGGACCGCCCAGCCAGCGGGCCTCGCGCGTCTCGGCCGGCGGCTCGCCGGTGTCGTGCTGCGCCAGGGCGATCAGGTCCGCGGGACCGAACCAGTCCACGACCCCGCCCACGTCGTCGCGGCCGAGCCCGGTGAGGGCGGCCAGCGTCGCGCCCGCCGACACTCCCCACAGTACGAGGCGAGAGGCGTCGACGCCGTGGTCCGCGCCGTGCGCGTGAAGCCAGGCCAGTGCCGCCGCCACATCGTCCAGCTGCGCCGGGAACAGCGCCTCGCCGCTCAGCCGGTACTCGCACGAGGCGACCGCGAAGCCCGCCGCCACGATCCGGTCGAACGACTCCTCGACGCCGATCCCTGGCGTGAAGACCTTGCGGCTGCCGCGGAGCCACCCGCCGCCGTGCAGGAACACGACGACGGGGGCGTCCGCGGCCGGCGGAGTCCGCAGATCGAGCGACAGCGGTCGGAATCCGGACGGCTGTGCGAAGTCGATCTCGAGGATCGTGGACATGGCGCGGTCAGTCGCGGAACTGGAACTCGGGCATGAAGATCGTCGCGTACTTCTCCCCCGCCGCGCGCATCACCGAGAAGTCGGGCACGAAGATGCCCTGCGGCTCGGTCGCCTCGGTCTTGTGCCCGATGGCGTGGAAGAACCGCTCGAAGCCCGCGGTGCCCGCGCCGAACACGGTCGTGGTGTTCTCGATCTTGAAGGCGTGGACGATCCCTGCCGGGACGTAGGCGAAGTCGCCGGTCGTCAGCGTGGTCTTGGAGTGGTAGCCGTCCTGGTCATCCATCCACACCGAGATCTCGCCGTCCACGACGTAGAAGAACTCGTGCGTCTTGAGGTGGACGTGCGCGGGGATGCGGTCGCCCTGACGCGCCTTCATGGTCCAGGCCCCGAACTGGTCGTCGGTCTCGTCGCCCGAGAGCAGGATCTCGAACAGCTGGTCGAAGACGAGGGACTTCTCGCCCTGGCCCTCGCCGAGGACGAACGGACGGGGCCCCGCGGGCAGGACACCGGTGAAGGCGACCTTGTCGGGGTCGTCGACGGGGAAAAGAGTCATGCTTACCTCCTCGTAAAGCAGTGCGTGCCGTTAGGCAGCCGGAACTGTCGGGCCATTCCGATCGGGTGTTCCGGACCTCTCCAGTCTCAGCAGGATGCCGGGAGGAAGGAAGTTCGACATCCCTACCCGGCGTTAGCCGCAGGCTAAGATCCGAGCATGGATGTGCCTATCCACGTGATCCGGTACTTCTGCGTGCTCGCCGAGGAGCTGCACTTCGGCCGGGCCGCGGAACGCCTCAGCATCACGCCGCCGTCGCTCAGCCAGCAGATCAGTCGCCTCGAGCAGCAGCTCGGCGTGAAGCTGTTCGACCGGAGCCCGCGCAAGGTCGAGCTGACGCCCTACGGCCGGGACCTGCTGCCCCTCGCCCGGCGGGTGCAGGACGACCACGACCAGCTGCTCGGATGGGCTCGTTCGGTGAAGCGGGACCGGGACGCCCCGGTGCTTCGGGTGGGCGTCGTCGCGGCCGGTGCGGGCACGCTCACGACCGCTGCCATCGCCGCGACCATGCAGGCGATCCCGCAGGCGAGGATCGAGATGCGGCGCCTGGGGTTCTTCGATGTCGCCGAGGATCTCGAGGCCGGACGGGTGGATGTGGTCTTCGCCCCGTGGCCGATGCACCTGCCCCCGCGTGTGCGCGCCGAGCCGCTCTGGCGCGAGGCGCGCGTCCTCGTGGTCCGCTCGGATCACCCGCTGGCGCACCGCGAGTCGCTCTCGATCCTGGAGACGGGCGACGAGGTGTTCGTCTCCGTCGCGAAGGGCGTGCCCGAGGTCGTGGACTGGTGGCTCGTGGATCCTCGCCCCGACGGCACCCGCCCCCGGCGTGGACCGACCGCCGACAGCGTCGAGGGTCTGCTCGAACTTGTCGCGGCGGGCGCCGGAGTCAACATCGCGGGCGAATCGGCGAGCCGGCACTACCGGCGTGAGGAGCTGGCGTTCATCCCGATC
Source organism: Microbacterium sp. B35-04 (assembly GCF_010634885.1). Classification (NCBI taxonomy): domain Bacteria; kingdom Bacillati; phylum Actinomycetota; class Actinomycetes; order Micrococcales; family Microbacteriaceae; genus Microbacterium; species Microbacterium sp. B35-04. The sequence goes on from NZ_MWLP01000009.1 coordinate 4,272, forward strand.
CACGACATCGAACCCGCCACGATCGTGCTCTGCAGCCTCACCGACAGCCTCAACCCCATGGTCAACGCGTTCCGCGAGACCGCGCAGGCGCTCTCACCCCTCGTCGACGCGACGTTCCACTGACCAGCAGCCGGGCCAGTGCCCTGCGGTCAGGCCACTGGCCGCGCTCAGGCGGTGGGCGCCGGGGCGGAGGCCTTGAGTTCCCGCCACGCCTCCCGACGGCGCGCCTGTTCGTCCGGATCGGGAACCGGCGACGCCGCCATCAGCACGCGCGTGTAGTGCTCGCGCGGGTTGCGCATCACCTCCAGCGTCGGTCCCTCCTCCACCACACGGCCGCGGTTGAGGACGACCACGCGCTGGGCGAGGAACTCGACGACGGCCATGTCGTGCGCGATGAAGAGATAGCCGAGGTCCTTGCCGGCCCGGAGGTCGGCGAGGAGGTTCAGCACCTGGGCCTGCGTCGACAGATCCAGAGCGCTCACGGCTTCGTCGCACACCACGAGCCGCGGATCGGTGACGAGCGCGCGGGCGATCGCGATCCGCTGGCGCTGCCCGCCCGAGAACTGGCGCGGGTAGCGGGCTTCCGACCCCGGCGCGAGGCCGACGGCGTCGAGCACCTCCTGCACGCGCCGGTCGCGTTCCGCCCGCGGCACACCCGCCACACGCAACGGCTCGGTGATCGCGTCGCCGATCGGGCGCCGCGGGTTGAGCGAAGAGAACGGATCCTGGAACACGGCCCGCAGGTCGCCCTGCAGGGCACGCCGCTGCGAGGCGCCCAGGCGGGTGATGTCGCGACCGTCGAACAGGATCCGGCCGCTCGTGACCGGCTGGAGGCCCAGGATGGCGCGCCCGATGGTGGTCTTGCCGGAGCCGGACTCGCCGACCAGGCCGAGGGTCTCACCACGCGCGATCGTGAACGACACATCGTCCACGGCGGCCGGGCCCTTCCTGCCGTAGCGGACGACGAGGTTGCGCACCTCGAGAAGCGGGGTGCCGACGGCATCCCCTCGATCCTGCACAGTGCTCACAGGTCTCCCCCTCCGACGGCGACGGGCTGTCGCCATTCCTCCTGGCGGCCCAGGACCGCGTCCCGGCGGACGCAGCGCACGCCGCCCACGCCCTCGGCACGCGGCAGCAGCGGGATCGCCGTCAGGCATTCGTCGCGGGCGAAGCGACAGCGCTGGGCGAACCGGCATCCGGTCGTCCACGATCCGGGCAGCGGAACCTGGCCCGGGATCGACGCCAGCCTCGTCGTGCCCTCGAACTCGACGATCGCATGCGGGTCCGCAGCCAGGAGCGCCATCGTGTACGGGTGCTCCGGTCGCACGAGCACGTCACGGACGGTGCCCGTCTCGACGATCTGACCGGCGTACATGACCGAGACGTCGTCGCAGAGGTCGGCGACGACGCCGAGATCGTGCGTGACCAGGATGATCGACATGCCCCGTGCCGCGACGAGACCGCGCAGCAGGGCGAGGATCTCGGCCTGGATGGTGACGTCCAGCGCCGTCGTGGGCTCGTCGGCCACGAGCAGCCGCGGCGAGCCGGCCAGGGCGAGGGCGATCGCGACGCGCTGCGCCATGCCCCCCGAGATCTGATGCGGATAGCTCTTGAGCACCCGTGGGACGTCGACGATTCCGACGTCTTCGAGGAGGCCCGCGGCGATCCGTTTCGCCTCGCGCGACGCTACTCCCCGCAGTCGCTTGACTGCGGCGCCGAGCTGCCACCCGACCGTGAACATGGGATCGAGAGCGCGACCGGGCTCCTGCGAGATGAATGCGATGTCGTGACCGCGCACCTTGGCGAGGGTGCGCTCGTCCGCCTGGGCGAGGTCGGCCGCACCCCACTGGATGCGGCCGGAGCGCACGGCGAGGCCGGGCGAGAGCAGGCCGAGGATCGCGTAGGACGTCACGCTCTTGCCGCAGCCGGATTCGCCGACGAGGCCCATGACGCGGCCGGGCTGAACGCGCAGGGAGACCCCCGTCACGAGCGCCGGCCCGCCCTCGACGCCCAGCACGAGGTCCTCGATGATGAGCTCACCGTCGGCGGCGGCGCGGGCAGGCGTGCGGTCGGTCAGATCCGGCGCGCTGGTGCCCATGTTGTCGGCCGGCAGCGCGGCGACGACCTCAGGCAGGTCGGCGGAGGTCTCCACGGGGAACAGCGCCGTCGCCTCGGCGGGGACGGAGGTCCCGGCACCCGCGGGCGACAGCGCGACGAGGTACTCGTCATCCGACGCGGTCTTCTTCTTGCGCCGGCGCAGCGCGACGAGCGGGGGCGGCGTGGCCGCGCCGCCCGAGAGCACATCGGCGAGCGAGTTCGCCGCGATGATCGTCAGAGCAAGCACCGCGCCGGTGGGCACCATCATCCATGGCTGCTGGAAGATGAACCGGGCGGCCGTCTGGATCATCCCGCCCCAGGTGGGCTCGGGCGGCTGCGGGCCGAGGCCGATGAACGCGAGGCCGGCCTGCATCATGATGCCGACGCCGAAGAAGAGCACGAACTGCACGATCACCGTCGTGGACATGTTCGGGAGCACGTGGCGGAAGCTCGCGGCGGTCGGCCGCACGCCGTCGACCGCGGCGGCCTCGACGAACAGCTGCTTCTGCAGCGCCTTGGCCTGACCGAAGAAGATCCGGTAGAGGGCACCGAAGAGGAGCACGCCGAGGAGCGTCATGACGAGCGGCATGTTGGTGCCGACCGCCGCGATGAACGCGAGGATGATCACCGTCCCCGGCAGCGACATCACGATCTCGCTGACGCGGTTCATCGTCGCCTCGGCCCGCGGGCTTCGCACAGCCCACAGGGTGACCGGAACGGTGATGAGCAACGCGACGATCGGCGGGATGCATCCGATCGCGAGCGTCGATGCGGCCGCCGTCACGATGCGCGACAGCAGATCGCGGCCGAGCTCGTCGGTGCCGAGGAGGTGCGCGGCGGACGGCCCCTGCAGCACTGCCGAGAGGTCCTGCTCGAGCGGTCCGTACCGCAGCCACAGCGGCGAGGTCAGCGATGCGACGACCAGCCCGATGAGCCAGGCGAGGGCGAGGACGGCGGTCGGCGACCGGAACAGCCGGTAGCCCTTCCGCCGCTCGGTACGGCGGATGGTGAGGATGGAGGTGGTCGAGACCGTCATGATGTGCGCAGTTTCGGGTCGAGGGTGCGGTTGAGGGTCTCGAGCACCACGTTGACGATGACGACGACGAGAGTCGCCACGAGCACGAGGGCCTGGACGAACGGCAGATCAGCCGAGCCGACGGCCGACTGCATCGCCTGCCCGATGCCGGGCAGCGCGAACAGGAGCTCGATCATGACCGAGCCGCCGAACAGGACGATGAACTGGACCGCGATCGTCGCGAGGATCGGCAGGCTCGCGCTGCGCAGGGCGTGCACGTAGATGATGCGCCCGCTCGGCGTGCCGACGGCGCGGAGGGTGCGGATGTGCTCCTGCGCGAGCGCCTCCGCCATCGAGGCGCGGGTCTGCCGGGCGATGAACCCGGCCGAGGTGATCGCGATCGTGAGCACGGGGAGCACGAGGGACTTGAACCACTTCTCGGGGCTGACCTCGAACGGGACGAAGCCCGTGGCCGGCAGCAGTCGCAGCTGCACGGCGAAGACGTACACCAGCAGGATGCCGACCCAGAAGGCGGGCAGCGACAGCATGACGCCGGTGAGCACCGTGATGAACCGGTCGACGGCGCCGCGGCGGACGGCGGCGATCACCCCGAGCACGATGCCGAGCACGGCGCTCAGGATCGTTCCCCCGGCGGCGAGCGCCGCCGTGACCGGCAGCCGCTTCGCGATGTCGGGGCCGATCGGGCGCCCGTCGATCAGAGACGTGCCGAGGTTCCCCTGCAGCACCTGCCCGACCCAGGCGACGTACTGCTGGATCCAGGGCTCGTACCAGCCGATGGACTCGTTGTAGGCGACCACCTGCTCGGGCGTCGCGGACTGGCCGAGCGCCACGCCCCCGGGCGTCGAGCCCGAGAGATGGACGAGCACGAACGCGATCCACGACGCGATCAGCAGCGTGAGCAGGGCCCAGGCGACGCGCTTCAGGACGAAGATGAGCATCGGAACTCCTCCTGACGGCGGTGCCGGCGGGATGAGCCCGCCGGCACCGCCATCGGATCAGGATGCGGGCTGGATCGTGGCCAGGATCGGGAAGGCCTCGGCGCCCGGGAAGGTGGGCTCTGCCACCTTCGCGGTGTTGTAGGCCCACGGTGCGAGCTGCTCGAACAGCGGGATGAGCCATCCCGAGTCGACGATCGCGCGGTTGAGGTCCTTCAGCGCCGCGGCCTGGGCCTCTTCGTCGCCCGTCGCCGCACCGTAGGCACCGGCGGCCGCCTGGATCTCTGGGTTCTCCGCACCGTGGAAGTTCGCGAAGCCGAACAGCACGCCGAACACGTTGCCGAGCGGGTTGGTCCAGGTCAGCGGCAGCGGGCCGCCGAGCGGCTCGGTCTGCACGACCGCGAAGATCTCCTCGGTCGAGGCCGCGTTCTTCAGCGTCATGTTCACGCCGATCGCCTCCCAGTACGGCTGCAGGGCCTCGAGATCGCGCTGGCTCGCGGACGAGATCGTGAAGGTGAAGTCGAACCCGTCGGGGTAGCCGGCCTCGGCGAGGAGGTCCTTGGCGGCGTCGGGGTCGTAGGCGTACTCCTCATCGAGCTCAGGCAGGTACCCGGGGTCGTCGGCAGGCAGGGCGTTCGCCGTCGGCAGCTCGCCGGGGTGCACGGCGTTGACGTACGCCTCACGATCGATGGCCATCGAGAGCGCCTGGTAGACGCGCGGGTCCGCCCACTGCGGGCCGAGGGCCCCGGTCTTGTCGAACGCGACGATGTTCTGGACGGTGCCGCCGTTCGCGACGAGCCCGACGCCGGCCGACTCGACCTGCGCCTGCGTGTCCGACGTGATGAACGCGAGATCCACCTCGCCCGAGATCGCCGCGTTGACACGCGCCTGGGGGTCGAGGATCGGACGGAACTCATAGGAGTCGAACGGGTAGTCCGCTGCCGCGTCGTGGTCGTCCTTCTTCACGAGCAGGTACGAGTTGCCCTTGACGGTCGCATCCTCGTCCACGGTGAGCGGGCCGGAGCCGTCCGGCGTCGTGTCGAGGCTGGAACGGTCCGCGGCCCCCGTGGGGCCGACGATGGCGCCCGCGGGCAGCACGAGGTTCGCCTCGAATCCGGGCTGGGCTGCGGCGAAGGTGAGCGTGACGGTGTCGTCGTCGACGACCGTGACGTCCGAGATCTCGCTCTCACCGCCGGCGGCGAACCCGCTGTAGGCCGAGAGATCGGGATTGCCGCGGGCGTCGAGGTTCTCCTTGACAAGGTCGGCGCTGAGCGCGGTGCCGTCGTCGAACGTGGCGGTGGTGTCGAGGTCGAGCGTCAGCTGCGTCTGGTCCTCGTTGTACTCGAACGACGTGACGAGGTCGGGCACGACCTGACCTTCCTCGTCGAGGAGGAACAGCGAGTCGTAGATGCCCTCGTAGAAGAACCGCTGTCCGCTGCCGTAGCGCACGGGGTCGTAGCCGAGCGCGGCCTGGTCGGAGTCGAGGGCGATGGTGAGCTTCGACGTGTCGGCCGTATCTCCGCCGCCGCTGGATTCGGCAGCTCCGCTGCACGCGGTGAGGGTGAGGGCGGTGGCGGCGACGGCCGCAATGACGGCGGCGCCGCGGATGGTGTGAAGGGACATCCTGATCTCCTGTGATCGGTGTGCTGCTGCGGACTTCGGTGTCGCGGATCGCCGTCGGGTGGCGCGATCCTTCGACCAAGGCTGACCCCGGACGACCCGTTTGGCCATTCGGATTCGCCTGCTCACCGTTAGTGAGCGCCTAATGTGGGCGATCTCCTGCGGATCCGCACAGTGAAACGTACTTTTATTCAGTGAACAATTGTGGCAGGCTGAGGATGCCGAGAAAGGACTCGCCCATGACATCGCCCGTCTTCCCCTCCGACTTCCTGTGGGGCGTCGCCACCGCCGGACACCAGAACGAGGGCGACAACGTCCACAGCGACACCTGGTTCCTCGAGAACGTGACGCCCACCGTCTTCCAGGACCGCTCGGGCAAAGCGACGAACGGCTGGGAGCTGTGGGAGTCCGACCTCGACCTCGTCGCCGGACTCGGGCTGAACGCGTACCGCTTCTCCGTGGAGTGGGCGCGCATCGAACCTCAGGAGGGCGAGTTCTCGGACGAGGCGCTCGCGCACTACGAGGCTGTGATCGACGGATGCCTCGCCCGCGGCCTGGCGCCGATCGTGACGTTCAATCACTTCACGTCCCCGCACTGGTTCGCGGCGCGCGGTGCGTGGCTCGACCCCGAGGCGCCGGAGCTGTTCGCCCGGTACTGCGGTGTCGTCATGGACCGCTTCGGCGATCGGATCGCCCTCGGCGTCACCTTCAACGAGCCGGACCTGCCCGAGATGCTGACGTGGGCGCACCTGCCCGAGTTCGTCGCCGAACTGGAGCGCCAGACGCTCGAGGCCGCCGGGCGGGAAGCCGGCGTCGAGACCTACCGCGCAGGCAACGTCATGCTGCGCGAGGACTTCGCCGGCATGCGCGCCGGCATGACCGCCGGCCACCGCGCAGGCAAGGCGGCGATCAAGGCGCGTCGCCCCGACCTGCGCATCGGGGTCTCGCTCGCGCTGGTCGATGACGTCGCCGGGCCCGGCGGCGAGGCGACGCGCGATCGCAAGCGCGCCGAGGTCTACGAGCATTGGCTGGAGCTCGCCCGCGACGACGACTTCGTCGGCGTCCAGAACTACGAGCGCATCGCGTACGGCCCCGACGGCCAGCTCCCGCCGGAACCCGGCGCGAGCGTCAACGGCATGGGCACCGCGGTCGAACCCGATTCGCTGCGCGGTGCCGTCGAGTACGCCTACTCGGTCGCGCGCGTTCCGATCCTCGTCAGCGAGCACGGCGTAGGCACGCCGGATGACAGCATCCGTGCCGCTTTCATCGAGCCGTCGCTCGCCGGGCTCGCGCAGGCGATCGCCGACGGGGTGCCGGTGATCGGCTACTGCCACTGGACGCTCATGGACAACTTCGAGTGGATCTTCGGCTACGGCCCGCAGCTCGGGCTGCACAGCGTCGACCGGGAGACCTTCGAGCGCACCGCCAAGCCCAGCGCAGAGGTGTACCGCCGGCTCGTGGATCGGTTCCGCTCCGCAGGCTGAGAGTCCGTCGCGCCGGGGCGGCGCGACGGGACCGGGCCGCGTGCGGCGCGGGCTGCGAAGGCATCAATGCCATCGATGCCCCGGATAACCGCATCGCTCTTCGCTGATCTCCCCGCACGGCCTTCAATGAAGGTGAGTCAAAGGAGATTCAATGACGAAGCCCAACCTCGAGGTCGCCCCGACGCCGACCCGACGCGCCGGAGCCTGGCAGGCCGCCCTCCTGCTGGCCGGCAGCTGCATGCCCGTGATGGGGTCGGTCCTCATCACTCCCGTCCTGCCCCAGCTCTCGGCGCACTTCGCAGAAGCGCCGGGTGCGGACGTACTGGTGCCGATGATCGTCGCCATCCCGGCGCTGATGATCGCGCTGTTCGCACCGTTCGCGGGGCAGATCATCGACCGCACCGGCCGCAAGACGCTGCTGGTCGTGGCGATGTTCGCCTACGCCGTGGCCGGCACCGTGCCGGCGTGGCTCGACAACCTGACCGGCATCCTGATCAGCCGCGCTTTCGTGGGGCTCTTCGAGGCGGCCATCATGACGGTCTGCACGACGCTCATCGTGGACTACTTCCACGAGGAGAACCGCCGCAACCGGTACCTCAGCCTGCAGACGGTCGCCACCACGCTCGGTGCGACGGTGTTCATCGCCCTCGGCGGCGCAGTGGGTTCGGCCGGCTGGCACGCGCCGTTCTGGATCTACGCCATCGCGATCCCGATCGCCGTGGCCATGGTGTTCTCGCTGTGGGAGCCTGGTCGCGGCGACTCGACCGACCTCCACGTGCCGACCGGCGAGAAGGCGCGTGTGCCGTGGCGCATCCTCGGCCTGCCGCTCGTGGTCACACTCTTCGGCGGCTTCACGTTCTACGTCATGATCATCGAGGTCAGCTACCTCGTCGTGGGCACGGGCGTCGCCGCCGATGACACGGCCACGATCGGCCTCGTCGCGGCGATCGCATCGCTCGCCACCGCCGCCGGCGCCTTCACGTTCCCCCGCATCGCGAAGGCGGGCACGCGGCTCCAGCTGCCGCTGGCGTTCGGGCTCCAGGCCGCCGGCATGATCATCGTGTGGCTCTTCGGCGGCTTCGCCGGGGTGCTGATCGGCGCGATCGTCGCGGGCTACGGCTCCGGCATCCTGCTGCCCTCGCTCGTCACGTGGGTCGTCTCGCGGACCCGGTTCGAGGAGCGCGGCCGCGCGACCGGCTGGTGGACCGCCGCCTTCTTCTTCGGGCAGTTCGTCACGCCGCTCGTGATGGGCGCGCTCACCGCCGGCACCGGGGCACCGCTGCCCGTCGCCGTCGGCATCGTCGGCATCTCCGCGGCGGTCGTCGCGGCGATCCTCGCGTTCGTCCTCCGCCGGCAGCAGCCCGCGCCGGTCGCAGCCGCCTGATCGACACGAGAGGGCCGGATCGTCCGTGGACGATCCGGCCCTGTGCCGTGTGCCGACGCCCACCCGCGTTGGGCGCTCCGGTCGCTTACTCGCTGAGCGTAGGACGGCTGAGAAGGGCGGGCGGGCAGCTGCCCCTCTTCACCATCCTCAGGTCGCGATCAAGCTCTCCCGATACGAGTCCTCCATCGCGTCGATGAATCGCTCCAACTCGAAGTGCTCGACGACGCGCTCGCGCCCCGCATCACCCATGCGTCTGGCCGCGTCCGGATCCGCCAGCATCTGCGTCACCCGGGTCGCCATGGCGTCGACGTCATCGCGCGGGACGATCCAGCCGGTGACCCCGTCCACGATAGTCTCCGGGATGCCGCCGGACCGGCTGGCCACGACGGGACGACGGCAGCTCATTCCCTCGAGCGGGACGAGTCCATACGGTTCTTCCGCCACCGTCGGGTAAACGACGACGTCGGCCTCTTCGTACAGGGCGGGCATGGCCGAGTAATCCACTGCTCTCAGCTCCACGAGGTCTCCGACGCCGAGGCGCTCGATCATTCCGACGATTTCCGCTCGATAGGCTGTCAGTTCATCGTCCCAGTCGGCGATGCGGGCGGTATCCGTGATGATCAACCTGGCCCGGATCCCTCGCTCTGCGAGCACCCCGATCATTCGCACGCTGAGATGAACGCCTTTCCATGGGAGCAGGCGCGCCGGGTGCAGGATAGTCGGCAGGCCAGCGCCGGACAGAACCGGTCGGTTCGCCTGGAAGCGCGCCGTGTCGATACCGAGCGGCCGGAGCTCGGGAGCGAACCCGATGCGTCTTGCGCATTCATCGCGGACGTGGCGCGACACGGCATAGTTTCCCTCCCACGCGCGGTAGACAGGTTCGTCGTGCAGAACGTCCGGCCACGTCTCATGAAAGGTGTGGTGCACGGGGAAACGATGTTGTGCACGGAGACGGTCCAGGGCCAATGCTGGACCTGCTGAGAAATGATGCAGGTTGTGGCCGTGGACGACGTCCGGACCCACCCGGCGGAGAATACTGCCGAGTTCGCTCAGCAAGTCGGGCCTGGGCCAGAAGCTGGTGTCGGGCGAGCTACGGATCCTCTCCAGTGAAAGCAGGTCGCTTCGCAGCACTGTCAGTTCTGGATGTGCACGGGGGGCATGCTCTCCAGTGAGAACCGTGACGTCGTGACCGCGGCGCGCCAATCCGATGGACAGGTCGGCTACGTGCGACTCCACTCCCCCGGTCGTCGGCGGGAAAGCCCAGTGAATCTGCAGGATCTGCATCAGGTCATCACGGACTGTAAGACGCCGAAGACGACGAGAGCGGCAGCGCTGAAGGCCTGGACGCGATTCTGCGGCGGCCAATGCCGCCAGCAGAGTTGAGGGCCAGTGATGTCGGGGCTGACAAAGTCCTTGGCATCGAGCACCGCGTAACTTTCGATCGGACTGCCGAGTTGTGACATCGCCTCTGTGAGCGCATCAGCCACACGGAGGGCATCTCGCTCGCGCCCATACTTGGCCAGACCCAAGGCGAAGACAGCATTGTCGAACGGCCACACCGCGCCACGATGGTAGGCGAAAGGCGCATAGAACGGGGAATCCCGGCTCAGCGTGCGAAGTCCGTACGGTGTCATCAGGTCCGGTTTCAGCATCCTCGCGATAAGCGGGTCAGCTCGTTCGGATTTGACGATCCGCGCCCACAGGGCGTGCCCCGGATTGGACGCAACCATTCGGACAGGTTGCTTCCTTCCATCGAGAGCCATGGCGTAGCCGTGCTCAGGACCCAACCAATACCGCTCATCCGTCTTCTCGGCGAGCACGCGCGCCCGTTCGGCGCAATCATCCGACGCACCAGCCAGCGCCCGGTCACGCGAAGCAGTGGCGCTGCTCAACACGGCATACCCATATGCCTGCACTTCCAGCCAGGCCAACGGCTGCGCGGGAACATCGAATCCAGTGTGGGTTGCGGCATCCCAGCTGTCCTTCCACACCTGGTTCAGTAAGTTCTCGGGGTGACGGCGCGCGTACTCATAAAGACCATCCCCGTCGGGATCCGCGTAGTCGTCGATCCAGCGCAAGGCGCGCCGCACATGCGGCCAGAGTTGCTCCGCGATTGCGTGTGCCGGAAAGGCGCGGACAAATGCGTCGTAGGCCAGGACGAAGAGGAAGGTCTCGTCGAAGCCGCCGTAGGATCGCCCGCCAGCGAGCGGCAAGCCCATGGCGGTCGCATGCGGTGAGGGCACCCGGTGGTACTCGTGTGGTATTCGACCCGGCTGCTCTTCGACCGAATCGTCGGTCGTCGAGCCCTGGAGTTCAGCGAGCGCTGCGAGCACGCGCGGCCCCGATACTTCGAGAAGCGCACGCAATCGAGGATCGGAAGAGAGCTCCGCCGATTCGCACAGCAAGAGCACCACCCACAGGCTGTCACGCCCGTAGAGCGCGGCGTAGTGACCGGTCTCCACATCCGATGCGTTGAAGCCATACGGCGTCTGGAGCGACTCGAGCCCGTCGATACCGGCATGGATCAGGTCAGCGCCCCTCATGACTACCCTTGCACCGCTCGCCGCAGCGGGGGAACCAGGAAGGCGGTCCAGAACCCCAGGTGCACCGCCGTGATCAGCGCGCCCAGACCCCATATCATCCACGCCGCCGTGGTACCCATGAACTGGACCGTGTAAACGAGCGCACCGATTGGCACGGCATTGAACAGCACCACCAGGGGGATCCCGAATGGGAGCAGGCGCCAGACAGGTCGGGTTTCCGCCCTGTCAACCCATTCCTCATAACTCAGCAATCGGTTCTCGCGGGCGACATCTCTGACAATGGGTTTCAGCACGCCGTCGATGTACGTTCCGATGTTCCCGATATTGATGGCGTGGTCGATGAACAGTAGTCCCAAGGAAGGGGTGAGTACCGGCAACAGGAGGAGCAGAAGCGGATCCGCTTTCTGAGCCAGCACGAACCCGGCGACCGCCGTACTAACCGTGGCGCTCAATCCGAGTAAAGTCCACGCCGTGTTGCTTCGCGCGATAATCTCGTCACGCAGCTTTGAGAACTCGGCCAGCGATACCTGCAGCATGGCCGATGGATCGGGCGCCTGGTCCGAGGCTGATGAGGGAAACGAGGTCGTGTCATCCGGAGGCGGTTCGACGGAGGCCGATTCCTTCCCCATATCGGCAATGTAGCGGATAGTGTCAGGTCCGTCGAGGATGCACCCGATGTCCCGGACCGTGTGCACACCCCTCAGCCCGCTCCCTGCCGGTGAACGCCGGCAGGTGCGTCATTGTTCCTCGCGGCGCCGAAGACGTGAGCGCCGACGCGCGTGCGGGACGGCGGGCGCCGGCACCGCGGGACCGACCGTGCCGACGAGCTCCCCGATGCCCTCCACGACCATGCGCACCTCGTCGCCGTGCTGCAGCGGCGGCGGCACGAGCCCGCCGTTGCGGCCCCACAGCTCGCCGAGGCATCCGCCGTTGCCAACCGTCCCGCTGCCCAGCACGTCGCCCGGCACCACGCGAGAATTGCGCGACGCGTAGGCGACGAACTCGGGGAACGGCCAGCCGGCGTTGGACACCAGGTCTTCGCCGATGAGCTCGCCGTTGACGTAGACCTCGGCGCGGATCGCAAGGAAGCCGTCGGCGTCGAGGAAGGGCTCGAGCTCGTCGGCCGTGACGATCCACGGGCCGAGCGCGGTCCCGAAGTCCTTGCCCTTCGCGGGCCCGAGGCGCACCTTCATCTCGCGGCCCTGCAGGTCGCGGGCCGACCAGTCGTTCATGATCGTGTACCCGAAGACGACGGATGCCGCGTCCTCGACGGTCAGGTTGGTCCAGCCGGTCGCCGAGCCATCGGTCGCCGCGTCCGACCCGCCGGTCGCTGAGCTTGTCGAAGCGCCCGCTGCACCGCCGATGACCACCGCGACCTCCAGCTCGAAATCAAGCCGCTGGGTCACCGGTGGATGCAGCACGTCGCCGGGACCGAGGATCGTGTGCGGGTTCGTGAAGTAGAACGTGGGGGCCTCGTACCACTCGTCGGCGACGTGGCTCTTGCCTTCCACCCCCGCGCTCACACCCTCGACGTGCTCCTCGAAGGCGACGAAGTCGCGGACGGATGCCGGCACCAGCGGCGCGAGCAGCCGCACCTCGGCGAGCGAGGCGCCGAGGTCGCCCTGGACGTGCGCGAACGCCGCGTGCGCGGCATCCAGTCCCCCGGCGAGGATCCCGGCGACGGTCAGACCGTCCGGGAAGCCGACGACGCGATCGTCCACGACGAACCCCTCGTCGACGGCACCGTCGTGACTCCAGCGGGCGATTCTCATTCGGGCGCTTCCTCTCGTGCGATGAGCGGATCAGGCATGGCACTCCAGCGGCTGGGCGCCGTTGTACTCGTACATGTCCTGCCAGGCGGCGGGGACGTCGGGCTGCCCGCCCTCCGCTTCGGCGATCGCGCGATGGAGGTTTCCCACGATCCGCTCCTTCTCCGCGAGTCCGGCGAACCGGCCCAGATCGAGCGTGCGCGCCGCCTCGAGCGGCGAGAGCCCGCGAACGCGCGCATCGGCCGCGGCGTCGATCAGGAACCGGAGGTATTCCGCGACGGGAGCGAACAGCTCCGGCCCGCCGACCGGCCCGTGGCCGGGCACGACGATCTCGGGCTTGAGCGACGCCATCTGCTCGAGGGCGCGCAGCCAGCCCACGGGCGATCCCGACAGCGCGAACGGGGTGCCGCCGTGGAAGACCAGGTCGCCGGTGAAGAGCACCCGCTCGGCGGGAAGCCAGACGTACGAATCCCCCGTGGTGTGCGCGGGCGTGCCCGGATGCCGCACCTCGATCCGTCGCCCTTCGGGCGCGATCGTCAGCGCGTCGTCGAACACGAGCGTCGGGATCCGTGGCGCGACATCCCCCTGTACGAACGGCGTGAAGATGTGCGGTGCCAGCCGGTGGGGCGCACGCAGATCGTCGGCGACCCGGCGGTGCGCGACGATCTCGGCATCCGGCAGCAGCGAAGCGCCGTTGCAGTGATCCGGATGGGAGTGGGTGAGCACCACCCGCCGGATCGGCGAGGACGCGACCTGTGCGGCCGCATCGAGGTACGCGCGCGTCCTCGCGGCCGTGGAGGCGACGTCGATGCTCGTCGCACCGCTCGGATCGTCGACCAGCCCGGTGTTGTTGATCATCCACCCGCCGTCGGGCTGGACGTACGCCCAGACTCCTTCCGCGAGCCGCTGCAGCTGCGGGGCATCGGTCATGCGTCGGTCTCCTTCGAGAAGCGCGGCAGCGTCAGGAGGATGACGGTGGCGACCACCATCATGCTGGCGGCCGTGATGAGGGGGATGTCGTAGCTGCCCGTGGCATCGAACGCGAAGCCGGCGGTGACCGGGCCGAAGGCGCTGCCGATCATGAACACGCTGTAGACGATGCTGTAAAGGGTGCCGAAGGCGCGCGGGCCGAAGTAGCGCGAGCTGAGGTACCCCATGAGGTCGATCTCGGCGCCGAATCCGATGCCGATGAGGAGCGCGGTCAGCGGGGCGAAGCTCGGGCCGGCCCACAGCAGGAGGAGGCACCCCAGCGCGGCAGCGAGGAAGAGGGGGACGGCGACATAGGTGGCGTAGAACCGGTCGAAGAGCCAGCCGATCAGCGGCCGGGCGATGACGGTCCCCACTCCGACCAGCGACGACAGGAACGCGGCCCGCACCGGATCGACTCCGGAGTCGATCAGCAGCGGAACGAAGTGGGGCACCATCGTCAACAGCGCCCAGCCGAGCAGGAAGAAGACGACGCACAGGCTCCAGAACGCCCGGTTGCGCAGGGCGGTCGCGACCGTGAGTCCCGGCAGTGTGGAGCGGTCCACCGCCGCGACGGTTGCCGGTGCGCTGAGGCGGGCGAAGAACACGAGGACGAACGGCAGCGCGCCGAGCAGCGCCATCGTGAGGTAGGCCGCGCGCCAGCCGTTGTCGGCGATCACGATGCCCATGAGCGGTGGCAGGAACAGACCGGCCGCGCCGAGCCCGCCGGCGACGATGCCCAGCGCGATGCCGCGGCGACGGTCGAACTTCTCGACGACGGCCTTGGAGTACGTCACGGCCGAGGTTCCGGCGCCCAGGATGCCGGCGAGCGCGTAGAACGCGAGGAAGGTCGCCAGGCTCGTGGTGAACAGGCCGATCATGACGAGCATGAGCACGAAGAGCGGGATCGAGATGATCGCGACGCGCTTGACGCCGAACCGGTCGAGGAATCGGCCGACGAAGGGGAGCGCTGCCGCCAGCCCGAGCGAGCTCATCAGGGACGCGAGGTTGATCTCGCCCCGCCCCCAGCCGAACTCCGCCTGCAGCGGCACGACCATCGTGCCCAGGATGTAGCCCAGCGAGCTGAGGCCCACCGCCGCGCCGAACGTGCTGAACACGAGCGTCGGCCATCCGCGGCGGAACTCGCCGGATGCCTTGGCCTGGGATGGGCTGGGTGACGTGATGGTCTCGGCCATGAGGGTACTGCTTCCTTCAACGGTGAAGTCGGATGCCGCGCGTCCGCGTGCGACGTTCCATGGTTTCAACGGCGTAGTATTCATGCAATCTGCAATCGGGCATGCGTGGTATCCACACCATGGATAGGAAGGCGACGTTGGCGACGTTCGATCTGAACCTGCTGCGTCCGCTCCTGGCGCTGCTCGAAGAGCGGAACGTCACGCGCGCCGCCGAGCGGCTGCATCTGAGCCAGCCCGCCACATCGGCCGCGCTGGGCCGGCTGCGCCGGCACTATGACGACGATCTGCTGGTGCGCGCCGGTCGCACGATGCAGCTCACGCCGTTCGCGCGGGATCTGCTTCCGGCCGTGAGTCGCGCCGTGCGCGAACTGGAGCCGGTGATCGACCGGAAGGAGTCCTTCGATCCCACCCAGACAGAGCGGCGCTTCGTCATCGGTGCGACGGACTACATGACGGCGATCCTTGCGGGGCCCCTGCTGCGGACGTTCTCGGAGATGGCCCCGCGCGCGTCCGTCGATTTCGTTCCGCAGCCGGAGCGCGACGGAACGCTCAGTCCCTACAGTCGGCTGGACGTCATCGTCGGGCCGGTCGGGTTCAACATCCCGGGAGACAGCCAAGTGCTGTTCACCGATGACTTCGTGCTCATCGCCGATCCCGGGAACGCCGCGCTGTCCGCTCCGGAGCCCAGCATCGCCCGCCTGTCGGAGCTGCCGCACGCCATCGCGTACCTGAACGACCCGGACCACGACAACATGCAGGACGTCCTCCGCAAAGCCGGCATCGATCACATCGTCGGCGCGCGGCTGTTCGGTCTCGCCTCGCTTCCGCTGCTCGTGTCGGGCACCGAGATGGTGGCCCTCGTGCCTCGGATGCTGGCCGCGAAAGCGTCGCGCACCCTCCACCTGGCGATCTTCGAGCTGCCCGAGGGAATCACGATTCCGATGAGGGAGTGCGTCTACTGGCACCCCCGCGACGAGGATGACGCAGCCATCGTCTGGCTGCGCGAGGCGCTGATGCGCACCGTCCCCACGCTGTCGCGCGAGCCCAGCGGACCGCTGCCGAAGCGCCTCCGCATGACACCCTGACGATCGGATCAGGCGCCGCCGTCCCCTGCGCGGGAACCGCCCGTGCACCGGGCGTTCCTCATGCCGGCACCTTGGTCGCGAGGAGCGCGTCGGCGTTGCCGCCGAGGATGCGCTGGGTGAGCTCGGCGGGCAGGCCGGCGCCGCGCACGAAGGAGACCGGGTCGTCCAGGCCCATGTCGAAAGGGAAGTCGCTTCCCAGCAGCACGCGGCCCGCGCCGGCCACCTCGACCAGGTGCCGGAGCGCGACCGGGTCGTGCACGACGGTGTCGAACCAGAGCTTCTTCAGGTAGCTCGACGGCTGGTGCACGCAGCCGTGGGCCTCGGGTCGCACACGCCACGCGCGGTCGGATCGGCCGATCGCGAACGGCAGGTAGCCGCCGCCGTGCGCGGCGACGATCTTGAGGCCCGGGTGGCGGTCGAGGACGCCCGCGAAGATCAGGTGCGACAGCGCGACGGCGTTCTCGGTGGGCTGGCCGACGGTGTTCGACAGGTAGAACCGGTCGAGCCGTTCGTCGAGGCTGCAGCCGAACGGGTGCAGGAACACGACGCACCCGAGCTCGGCCGCACGCGCCCAGAACGGCTCGAGTCGTTCGTCCGACAGTTCGACGTCGCCGGCGAACGACGAGATCTCGACGCCGGCGAGCCCCCGCCCGAGCACGGCGTCGTCGAGATACTCGACGATCCGCGACGGATGCTGCAGTGGCACGACTCCGAGCCCGGTGAGCCGGTCGGGTGCCTGCGCGACGTGCTGGGCGATGAGGCGGTTGGTCTCCATGGCCACCCACACCGCAAGACCCTCAGGCGCCCACGGGTAGAAATGGTTCGGGGATACGCTGACCCACTGCCGCTCAACGCCCTGCGCATCCATCGCGGCCAACCGTGCGTTCACGTCGGTGAGCTTCGGGATGCGCGCGCCGACCATCGCCCCGGAGGCCTGCAGGCTCTCGACGCCGTTGCGGCGACGCTCGAGGTCGGCGGCCTCGGCCACGCCCTCCGGCGCCCGCCGCTCCACCTCCGCATGCAGCGCAGGCAGGAGAAGGTGGGCGTGGACATCGGTGACCGCGGTGCCGGTGATCGCTCCGGCTTCGCCGGCGCTCATGCCGGCTGCGCCATCTTCTGTGCGATGCCGAAGATCAGCCCGCCGGCGTCCGCGTCGCGGTTGCCGTCGATCTGCCACTGGCCCAGCTGGACGGATGCCTCCACCACCGCGGTCGCACGCGGCAGCCGTCGTGCGTGGAACTCGTCCCACAGCCCTTGGTCCACGGCGTCGCGCGAGGTGAGCAGCTCGGTCAGCACGAAGGCGTCTTCGAGGCCCTGCGCCGCGCCCTGGGCGATCGTCGGCGGGCACGAGTGCGCGGCATCCCCGATGATGACCACCCGTCCGCGGTTCCACGGCTCGGTCACGATGTGCTGGGTGAACCAGGTGTAGTTCGCGCGCGCTCCCTTCTCGAGGTCGGCGCGGATGGCGTTCCACGGCCCGCCATACGCACGCGACTCCTCGAGCATGATGCGCGTGGCTTCTTCGTCCGAGACGGCGAAGCGGTCCTGCGCGTTCTCGACGAGGAAGGCGTACATCGTGTCGTCGCCGGTCGGCGTGTAGCCAGCGATGTAGACCGGGCCGCCGTAGTACAGCTCGCTGCGCACGACGTCGGCGGGGCGCGAGACGAAGGTGCGCCAGATGCCCATGCCGGTCGGCTGCGGCTTCTCGTCGATGCCGATGAGCTCCCGCACCGTCGAGTGCAGACCGTCCGCGCCGATCACGAGGTCGTACTCCCCCGCGCTCTCGCCGTCGAGGACCACGCTCACGCTGTCGCCGGGGCCGGTCTCCAGCGCCGTCAGCTTCACGCCGAAGCGCACGTGGGCGCCGGCCTTCTCCGCATGGGCCAGCAGGATCTGCGCGAGGGCGGGCCGCGGCATCCCCATCGCCGCCGGATAATCCGGCCCGCCCGTCTTGACGTCCGGGAGCTCGGCGACGATCGGCGCAGCCGGTCCGGGCGCGCGCAGGTTGAGGCCCTCGAAGGGATAGCCGGCAGCGCGGATGTCGTCCCACGCGCCCAGGGCGTCGAAGACCCGCAGGGCGTTGCCCTGCAGCGAGATGCCGGAGCCGAGCGCACTGAGCTCGGGCTTCGCCTCGAAGACGTCGACCTCGACGCCCGCCTTCGCGAGCTGGATGGCGGCGGCGAGGCCGGTGACTCCGGCGCCGATGACGGCGACCTTGCGTACGGCGGTCATATCAGAACCTCTCTGTTCTTCAGGATGGTGTGCGGGTCAGAGGATGGCCACGGGGCGGATCGGCGAGCCGAAGCCCTCGCGGCGGGTGCGCCGGTGAGCCGCCGCGCGCGCGGCGATCTCAGCCTCGGGGTTCCGGCGGTCGAGCTCGGCGGGGTGCTCGGAAGGCGTGCTCACGCGAAGCCTCTTGTGCCTGCGGTCAGCATGTCCCGATTTCGATCGATTGCGGTGGGCTGAACCAATCGGAATCGGGACACGATGGGCAGAAAGTGGGACATCATCGGGCGGCCGCGGGATCGGCGACGGGATCCGCGACGCAGCGGACCACCTGGGTGCCCAGACCGGCGATGGTGCCCGTCATGACATCGCCGTCGCGCAGGAACCGCTTCCAGTGCTGGCCGTTGCCGGCAGGGCTGCCGGTGAGCAGGATGTCGCCCGGCAGCAGGGGCATGGTCTGCGAGGCGCCGGAGATGAGAGCCGGGATGTCGAACAGCAGGTCGCTGGTCGAGGCATCCTGCATCACATCGCCGTTGAGTTCGAGCCGCACGGCGAGGTCCGAGCCGTCGACGAACGGCGCCGGCACGAGGAAGGGTCCGGTGGGCAGGAAGCCGGGCGCGTTCTTCGCGCGGTACCAGTCGGTGCCGATCTCCTTCATGTCCTTGCGGAAGACGAGGTCGCGCGTGGTGATGTCGTTGGCGATGGTGTACCCCGCGACATGGTCGAGCGCCTCCTCGCGAGAGACGCGGAACGCCTCGCGGCCGATCACGACGGCGAGCTCGAGCTCCCAGTCGTGCACCTCGCTGTAGGCCGGCAGCGCGAGCGGCACGTCGTCGCCGACCACGCACGCGGGCAGGCCGATGAAGAAGTACGGCTCACCGTTCGCGGCACGGTCGTCCATCATCTTCGCCGCGGACTCACGCGCCTCCTCGGGCGTGCGATCGCTGTTGTTCGTGAGCCCCGCCGCGACCAGCTCGATCACGTGCTGCCGGTAGTTCGCACCGGTCTGCAGCACCTGTCGCGGCTCGACCGGCGCCGTCAGGGTCACGTCGGCCAGCGGCATCCATCCGCCCTCGGCGTTCTTCGCGAGCGTCGCCAGCCGGTCCCAGTCGGGGGCGGCGAGGAAGGCGTTCAGTCCGGGCGCACCGAGGTCGTCGGAGGCGAGCGGGCGGATGCGGTCGCCGGCCACGAGGCCCAGGCGCACGCCACCCTCCTCCCGGTAGCGGGCGAGGGCGAAGGGGGCTTCGGGTGCGGTCGACGTCGTCGTCATGTCTGCTTCCTGGTGGATCGAATGGTGCGACCGGGGCGGCGCGTTCTGCTGCGCCGCCCCGGTCGGGTCTCAGCCCTGGCCGTGCTTGGCGTAGGGGTTCAAAAGCGCGTCCTTGATCTCGTCGGGCACGCCCTCCTCGGTCGCCGACGGTCCGTCGGCGGGCGGGAACGACTCGGTCATCGACATCGGCATCGTGCTGTTGCGGTAGAAGTTGTTCGAGCCCTGCGACGGCCGCCAGGTGTTCGGCTCCCAGTCCGGCACGTAGTTGCGGTAGCCGCCGGTGTTCAGCTCGATGCGCAGGCTCGAGGGCTCCCGGTAGTACAGGAAGTTCTGCTCGCCGATGCCGTGGATCGACGGGCCGTACTCGATCGGGTAGCCGTTCTCGCCCAGGACGTCGGCGGCGATGAGCAGCTCCTCACGGGTGTCGACCCAGAAGGCGTAGTGGTTGATGCGTCCGGCGCGGCTCGAGCCGTCGAGCACGACGCCGAGGTCGTGCGACTTCTCGTTCGTGGTGAGCACCGAGAACACCGAGATCGGGGCCTCGTCGAGGACCGTGCGCGCCATGATGCGGAAGCCGAGCACGTCGTTGTACCAGGCCGCGAACGCGTCGACGTCGCTGCACGCGATCGTGACGTGGTCGAGCTGGCGCGGCGCGCCGGCGACCTTGCTGCGCCGCGACGGGCGGTCGGGGTAGATCGAGGCGGACTCGCCCGCGAGCGCGTTCGCGTCGGTGGCGTGGTGGCGGGTGACGTCCCAGTGGAGGGTCATCGAGTGACCCCATGGGCCCGTGAAGCGGTACGCGCGGCCGATGTGGGGCACGTCGTCGAGCCACTCGCCTGCGACCCCCGCGGCCTCGATCCGGCGGGCGGCCTCGTCGAGCGCCTCGGCGCTCGAGGTCCGCCAGGCCATCGTGTCGAGGGCCGGCTCGTCGCCGGGCACGACCACGACCGAGTAGGCGTAGTAGTCGCCCCAGCAGCGCAGGTACACGGCGCCGTCGATGCGGTCGACCTCGACGAGGCCGACCTGGTTCTTGTAGAACTCGACGGATGCCTCGACGTCCGGCGACGTGATCGCCACATACGACAGGTGAGACAGGAGTTTGATCATCTTCGATCCCTTCAACGACTTCGGTGTTCCCTGGACCACTCTCGCCGCGGCCAGGTCATCCAGCAACGCGATATCGACTATCCCCTGCATAAATCTCGTGGATACACTGATCCCAGCGTCCCCAACCGAAGGAACACATCGCCGTGTCCGACCGACCGCTGCTCTCCCGCCTCGACC
Organism: Microbacterium sp. B35-04; assembly: GCF_010634885.1. NCBI lineage: Bacteria > Bacillati > Actinomycetota > Actinomycetes > Micrococcales > Microbacteriaceae > Microbacterium > Microbacterium sp. B35-04. The sequence goes on from NZ_MWLP01000009.1 coordinate 25,167, forward strand.
TCAACCTGCTCGTCGCCCTCGACGCGCTCCTCACCGAGCGCAGCGTGACCCGCGCGGCCGAGCGCCTGCACCTCAGTCAGCCCGCGCTGAGCGCGTCCCTCGCCCGCCTGCGCACCCACTTCAACGACCCGATCCTCGCGCGACGCGGCAACACCTACGAGCTGACCCCGTTCGCCCTGCATCTCGCCGACCACACGACGGCGGCGCTGGAGGCCGCGCGCCGGGTGTTCGAGAGCCAGGCGACGTGGTCGCCCGAGGAGTCCACGCGCGAGTTCGCGATCTACGGCTCGGACTACGGCTTCGTGACGGTCGGCAACGTGGTGTCGCGGCTGGCGAAGGAGCGCGCCCCCGGCGTGCGCTTCCGCTTCATGCTGCACAATCCCGCCATCGTGGATGACGCGGCCGCGCGCCTGCGCTCGGTCGACGGCATCATCATCCCGCACGGGCCGCTCTCGGAGCTGCCCTACGCCGACCTCTGGCACGACGACTGGGTGGCCATCGTGGCCGATTCCAACGACGCCGTGGGCGACGTCCTGACCCGTGAGCAGCTGGGCGAACTGCCCTGGGCGATGACGTACCAGTCGCGCTCGGCGTTCACGTCGGCGGCCAGACAGGTGCAGCAGCTCGGCATCGAGCCGCGCATCGAGGTCGTGGTCGAGAGCTTCCTCTCCATGACGCACTTCATCGTCGGCACCTCGCGCGTCGCCATCATCCAGGCTGCCATCGCGCCCATGGCCCTGCGCGCCGGGGGCGTGCGCGTGGTGGGGTTGCCCTTCGACCCGACGCCCCTGACCAATGCGCTGTGGTGGCACCCGGTGCACGGCCGCGATCCCGAACATGCCTGGATGCGCGACCTCTTCGTCGAAGCGGGACGGATCGTGGATGCCGGAGCCCACGTCCCCGACCGCCCGCTGACCTGAGCCACGGCTGAGCCGCGGCGGCGGCCGCGCGGGACCGGCGTCCCGTCCTCCTCGCTCAGTGCGGATCAGCGCACGCCGGCCGCCTCCTCCCCGACGCGGGGCCCGACTGCGGCGCGCCGCGCGGCGAGGGCCGCACCGACCGCGGTGAATACCGTGGCGATCAGCACCACGACGGCCGAGACCGCCATGTTCGACGTCGGCCCGTAGGTCGCGGCGAGCTGACCGCCCGCCCACGAGCCGCCGGCGATCCCGACGTTGAACAGCACAACGATGGATGCGCTCGCGAGGTCGCGCAAGCGATCGGATGCCGCGCGCATGAGCGCCGTCTGGATGAGCGGGAACATCGCGCCGGTGCCCGCGCCCCACAGCGCCAGGGCGACGACCATGACGGGCGTGACATGCGGCAGCAGCGCAAGGGCGGCGTAGGCGGCGACGAAGACGAGGAGGGTCGCGCTCAGCGCCGTCCGCGGGAACCGGTCGGCGAGGGTGCCGGCGACCGCCACGCCGGCCATCCCGGCTGCGCCGAAGACGAACAGCAGCACGCTCGCCCAGCCGTCGGCGATCCCCGCCGACTCTGCGAGGTACGGCCGGATGTAGACGAAGGCGAGGAACTGCGCGAGGCCGATGAGCAGGCCCGCGAACCCGAAGGCGAGGAGAGGCGGGAGGGAGCGGTCGTTCCGGAGCGGCGCGCGCTCGGCCGCCGGCACCGGGGCCACGACCGATCGGGGCAGCCTGCGGTACACGACGACCGCGAGCAGCAGCATCCCGATGCCCATCGCCGCGAACGAGACGCGCCAGCTGGTCAGCTGCGCCAGAGCGGTCGCGACCGGGAGGCCCAGGACGGTGGCCGCCGTGCCGCCGCCCGTGACGAGCGCCAGCCCGCGCCCCAGCTGCACGCCCGACAGCAGCGAAGACGCGTACACGATCACGATCGCCCAGAACACGCCGTGCGCGATGGCGGCCACCACCCGCGTGCCGAATGCGAACTCGTAGCTCGGAGAGAACGCCGTGGCCACGTTCGCCAGCGCGAACACGGCGAGCGAGGTCGCCACCACGACGCGGCGGTCGATACGGCGGGTGGCGCGGGTCAGCGGAATGCTCGTGCCGATCACGACGAGGGCCCACACCGACACCAGCAGCCCGATGCGCAGCGGGTCGACGCCCAGATCGGCGGCCATCTCGGGCATGAGTCCGGCGGGCAGCGACTCTGCGGTGACGGTGACGAAGACGCCGAGTGAGAGCAGGAGCAGCGGGCCGAGGGGGAACCGCTCGGCCGTGGGGGAACGAGTGGCGAGGGTGGACGTGGTCATGCACCGAGGCTAAACTTTGACATCAATGTCAATGTCAAGCTTTCGTGCCACACGAATCGATCCGAGAGGCAGGACAGCGTGAAGATCGGCGAACTGGCGGAGCGCACCGGCATCCCGCCGAGGATGCTGCGGTACTACGAAGAGCAGGGTCTGCTGGCGTCCGAGCGGTCGGCGAACGGCTATCGCTCGTACGACGAGGCGGACGTCGAGCGTGCCACCCGCGCACGCGGGCTCGTGCAGGCGGGCCTCACGACGCGGCTCGCGAAGGTCGTGCTCGACGTCGAGCGGCAGTGCGCGATGGCAGCACCGACGTGCTCGCGGGAGCTGGCCGAGATGCTCGCGACCGAGCTGGCCGCCCTCGATGAGCGCCTCGCCTGCCTCACGAAGAGCCGCGACGCCGTCGCCGAGTACCTCGAACTCACCCGCAACGGCGACCTGCTGCGCGGCGGGGTGGCGGCGTAGCGGCATCCTTCCCGCCGTCGCGACGCCCGACGTCTGGCTCAGGGCTCGAGGGTAAGAGATGCCGCGATGGGCGGGATCTGCTCGCGCAGGCGCATGACCTCGCGCACGTGCTCCTGCAGGCGCACATCCTCGGGCAGCGCCGGGGTCCACTGCGGAACCGGCCGAGCGACGCCATCGGCGCCGGGCACGACGAACACGCTCAGGCACTGGGTCGTCAGCATGCGCTCCGCCGGCGTGCGAGGATCGGCCGTCCACACCTGCGTGCTCAGGTGCATGCTGTGCCGGCTGGTGTGGACGATGCGCGCGTCCACATCCACGAGGTGCCCGATGACGACGGGCGCGAGGAAGTGGATGCCGCCGGAGTAGACACCGACCGCCCCGCTGGCGTCGGCGTCCGCCGGCTCGAGTGCCGAGGAACGAGGAGTGCCGAGACCGTCCTTCGCCCACGCCGCAGCGCACGCGTAGCCGGCCTCGTCGATCCACCGCATGACGGTGCCGCCGTGAGCCTTGCCGCCGAAGTTCACGACGCCCGGCGGGGCGAGGAAGCGGAGCGTGGTGCGCGGCGCCCCCGACGCGTCCGTGTACTCCTGCGCCAGCATGAGCCGCTTGATCTCGGCGCGCGACTCGATCCGTTCGAGCGCACCGTCGGCGAGCTTGTGATCCGACCGCGAGACCGGCTCCCACGCGGGCACCTCGGTCGGCCGGCCGTCCTCGCCCTTCGCGACGAAGACCAGGATGCACGTCGTCGCCGGTGTGTAGGCGCGCTCATTCACCCGCGCCGACGAGACGGTGACCACCACGTGCATGCTCGTGCGGCCGGTGTACACGATGCGCGCCTGCACCTCGATGAGGCTTCCCGGGGCGATCGCCCGTCGATGGCGGACATTCCCGACGTACGCGGTGACGCAGTAGGCGCCCGCCCAGCCGACCGCGCACGCGTAGCCGGCCTTGTCGATCCACTCCATGACGCTTCCGGCGGCGACGGATCGTCCGCCGGCGGCGGTGTCGGAGGGGACCGCCATGAACCGCAGCGTGATCCGGTCGTCACGACCCGCTGCACGGGTGGGCGTGGCGGCGTTCATGCCGTCAGGGTATTGGCCGCCGCATCCGCTTGTCGCCTGGGGACCTGCGGATCCGGCGCCAAGAAGCGGCGATCCTTCGCACAGGGCAGAATCGAACGGTGCCCGCCTCACCCAACCTGAAGCCCGACCACGCGTGCCTCATCGTGCACGGCAGCGACCGGCCCGGAATCGTGGCCGCCGTCTCGGCGATGATCACGCGCATCGGCGGCAACATCGTCGCGTTCGACCAGTACTCCGACGACCCCACCGGCGGGGCGTACTTCCAGCGCGTGGTGTTCCACCGCCCGGGCTTCGCCGCCGACCGTCCCGCCATCGAGGCCGAGATCGCGCAGACGCTCGCCGGATTCGAGCTCGAGTGGTCGCTCACCGATCAATCGGTGCCCAAGCGCATGGCGATCCTGGCCTCGAAGCAGGACCATTGCCTGCTCGACCTGCTGTGGCGTCACCGCCGCGGCGACCTGCCCGTCACGATCCCGATGGTGATCTCGAACCACACCAACTCAGCCGAGGATGTCCGCTCGTTCGGGGTGCCGTTCTTCCACGTGCCGGGCGTTCCCGGGCCCGACAAGTCGGCCTCCGAGGCGAAGATCCTGGAGCTGCTCAGGGGCAACGTCGATGTCGTCGTGCTCGCGCGCTACATGCAGATCCTGTCGGGCGACTTCCTGTCGCAGCTGGGCGTGCCCGTGATCAACATCCACCACTCGTTCCTGCCCGCCTTCATCGGCGCGGAGCCGTACAAGAAGGCCAAGGAGCGCGGCGTCAAGCTCATCGGCGCGACGTCCCACTACGTCACCGACGACCTCGACGAGGGTCCGATCATCGAGCAGGACACCGTGCGGGTCACCCACGCCGACTCCGCCGCCGAGCTCGCCCGTCGCGGCGCCGACGTCGAGCGCCAGGTGCTCTCGCGCGCCGTGCTGTGGCACGCCGAGGACCGCGTCATCCGCCACGGCAACCACACGATCGTGTTCTGAGGCGTTGCGCTTCCCGCCCCGCGGTTGCAGCGATCAGACCAGGCGCAGCTCGGCGTCGATGGCCGCCGCGGTCCGCTGCAGCGGCGGCAGGTACTGCGCCACGACGTGATCGACGCTGTCGCGGGTCGCGCTGGTCGAGACGTTGACCGCCGCGACCACGTCCCCGCGGCGATCGTGCAGCGGCACGGCCACCGAGCGCAGGCCGGGCTCGAGTTCGCCGTCCACCAGCGCCCAGCCCTGCTCGGCCACCCGTGCCAGCTCGTCGCGCAGCGCGCCGGGGCTCGTCAGGGTGCGGTCGGTGAAGGCGGGGAGTGCGGATGCCGCGAGCAGCGCGTCGCGCTCGGCAGCCGGCATCCCGGCCAGCAGCACGCGTCCCATGGACGTCGCGAAGGCGGGGAACCTCGTGCCGATCGTGATGCGCACGCTCATGATGCGGCGCGTCGGCACGCGCGCGATGTACACGATCTCCTCGCCGTCGAGGACGGCCGCCGACACGCTCTCGTCGACCTCGCGCGACAGCCGCTCGAGATGCGGCTGCACGATTTCGGGGATCGACAGCGCTGACAGGTAGCTGAAGCCCAGTTCGAGCACCCGCGGGGTGAGCGCGAATGTGCGACCGACGCCCGACCCGTTCGCCGGGACGGTTGACGCGCGCACGTAGCCGAGCTCTTCCAGTGTGCGCAGGAACCGGCCCGCCGCGGCACGGGTGATCCCGGCTCCTCGCGCGACCTCGCTCAGCGTGAGTTCGGGATGCTCCGCGTCGAACGCGCGGATGACTGCGAGCCCGCGCACGAGCGACTGGACGGTGTCGGAGCGCGGCGACGCGTCCGTGGGAGAGGCCTCGGCAGCGTCGCTCATTCGCCGTACTCCTCGAGGGCGGAGCGGACGTCGGTGCGCGAGAAGTCGTCGCCCACGAAAAGCAACGGCTCGTCCGCCGCGGAGGCGAGCGCGTAGCTGTACGCGTCGGCCAAGTTGAGTCGCGCCGGATGCCGCGAGCCCCTCCCATAATCACGGTAGGCGTCAGCGGCGATGTCCGCGTGCGCTTCATCGAATGCGACGATCTCGACATCGGCCTGGGCGAGGAGTGCGTGCAGCCGACGCAGCCCGATGGGTCCGATACTCGAGGTCACGACGATCCGCGTCTCGACGAGGACGGGCGCCGACATCCGCGCCGGATACGTCAGCAGCAGACGGAGCAGGCGCTCGTGCCCGTGCTCGCGCTTCAGAACGGCGACGACGGCCGAGGTGTCGACGATCACCGGGGAAGGCCCAAGTCGTCGTACATCTCATCTTGTGCTCGCGCCAACGCCCGCCATTGAGCGGGCGTCGTCTCCGCGTGCAGTTCATCGAGGATCCGCTCCACCGCCGCACGCCGTCGTTCGATCTCAGTGGAGGAGAACTTCGGTGCAGGGCGATGGCCTCGCGCCGTCGCATCCGTCCGGAGCTCGTCCAGGCGCCGGCGTACCGCATCTTCCACGGCACTCGTCTGACTCATGCCGGTGAGCTCGGCGAGCTCGCGCACGAGCGCGTGCGTGCGCTCGTTCTTGATGTTCAGACTCATCCGCCGATTCTACCCTGGTAGAGCCTCCCGATCTACCCGTCTACCCGTGCTTCTCAGCGCGAGACTTCACAGATGCCATCGAATTCGAGCTGAGAGTGTGCATTCGTGAAGTTTCGACCAGCGGCGCGCGTCAACGCTCCAGCACGACGGCGAGGCCCTGCCCGACGCCGATGCAGATGGCGGCGACGGCCACCCCGCCGCCGCGCCGACGCAGCTCGTGCGCGGCGTGGCCGATGATGCGCCCGCCCGAGGCGCCGAGCGGGTGGCCGATCGCCAGTGCGCCGCCGTGCACGTTGAGCTTGTCGGGATCGAGCTCGGGCCAGCCGGCCAGGCACGCGAGCGACTGCGACGCGAACGCCTCGTTGAGCTCGACGAAGTCGACGTCCGCCCAGGTGCGACCGGCGCGCGCCAGCGCCTTGTTCGCGGCTTCGATCGGCGCGATCGGGAACTGGTCGGGGTCGACGCCGTGAGCGGCCCGCGCGGTGATGCGGGCGAGCGGCTCGCCGGGCAGCGCACCCTCGCGGGCGAGGAGCACGGCGGACGCACCGTCGTTGATCGGCGACGAGTTGCCGGCCGTCACCGTTCCCTCGCCGTCGGCGGCGAACAGCGCCTTCAGCCCCGCGAGCTTCTCGACCGAGGTGTCGTCGCGGATGCCCTCGTCGCGGGCGAGCTCCGCCCCTGGCACCTGCACGATCTCGCCGTCGTAATGCCCTGCCGCCCATGCCTCGGCGGCGAGCCGGTGCGAGCGCACGGCGAACTCGTCCTGCGCCTCGCGCGAGATGCCCCACTCGCGCGCGATGAGCTCGGCGGACTCGCCGTTCGAGATCGTCCACTGCTTCGGCAGCTTCGGGTTGGTCATGCGCCACCCGATCGACGTGTTCCACATCGTCTGGTTGCCCACGCTCGGCCACGGCCGCGGGGACTTCTCGACGACATACGGCGCGCGGCTCATCGACTCGACGCCGCCCGCGAGCACGATGTCGGTGTCGCCGGCCTCGATCGCACGGGATCCCTGGATCACCGCCTCGACAGACGAGGCGCACAGCCGGTTCACCGTGACGCCCGTGACGGATGTCGGAAACCCCGCCAGCAGCGCACCCATGCGCGCGACGTTGCGGTTGTCTTCGCCTGCCTGGTTCGCATCGCCGAAGATGACGTCGTCGATCCGGGCCGGGTCGAGGCCGGTGCGCTCGACCGTCGCCTTCATCACGATCGCGGCGAGGTCGTCGGGCCGCACGCCCGACAGGGCACCGCCGGCGCGCCCGAACGGCGTGCGGACGGCGTCATAGATGTGGGTCGCCATGTCAGTTCTCCTCCCGGATGCTGCGGGTCGCGGCATCCGCTGTCTCCGATGCATCGGTCAGTTCCAGTCCGGTGAGCTCGGCGAGGAGCTCGACGGTGTTGTCGCCGAACGCCTCCCGCACCGCGAAGCCGTCGGGAGTGACGTCGAAGACGGCGTGGTCGGTGTACACGCGGGTGACGCACCCGACGCCGGTGAGCGGATACGTGCACGCCTCGACGAGCTTGGACTCCCCGGTCTTGGTGAGCAGGTCGGTCATGACGTAGACGTTCTTCGCGCCGATCGCGAGGTCCATCGCGCCGCCCACGGCGGGGATGGCGCCGGGCGCCCCCGTCGACCAGTTGGCGAGGTCGCCCGCCTGCGACACCTGGAACGCACCGAGCACGCACACGTCGAGGTGACCGCCGCGCATCATGCCGAACGAGTCGGCGTGGTGGAAGTACGCGGATCCGGCGAGCGCGGTGACCGGCTGCTTGCCGGCGTTGATGAGGTCGGGGTCGACCTCGCCGGCGGCCGGTGACGGCCCCATTCCGAGCATCCCGTTCTCGGTGTGGAGGATGATCTCCTGGTCGTGCGGCAGGTAGTCGGCGACGAGCGTCGGGGCCCCGATGCCGAGGTTGACGTAGGAGCCCTCGGGGATGTCCTGCGCGATGCGCGCCGCGAGCTGCTGGCGCGTGATGCGCGTGGCGGGCGTCGTGGACTCTGTGGCGCTCACTGGTCGCCCTCCGCTCCGGTCGCTGAGGCTGTCGACGCGTCCGCGAGGGCGCGCCCTTCGATGTCCACGCCTCCGACGAAGGCGCCGTCACGCAGCCACGCGCGCTCCCCCACGGCGACCACGCGGTCGACGAAGATGCCCGGCGTGACCACCGTCTCGGGGTCGAGCGACCCGAGCGGCACGATCTCGTCGACCTGCACGATCGTGGTCGAGGCGGCGGCGGCCATGATCGGACCGAAGTTGCGCGCCGTCTCTCGGTAGATCAGGTTGCCCCAGCGGTCGGCCCGGTACGCGCCCACCAGCGCGACATCCGCCTTGATCGGGTACTCGAGCGCATAGGTGCGCCCGTCGATCTCGCGGAGCTCCTTGCCGTCGGCGAGCTGGGTGCCGACGCCGGTCGGCGAGAAGAACGCCCCGATGCCCGCGCCCGCTGCCCGGATGCGCTCGGCGAGATTGCCCTGCGGCACCAGCTCGAGCTCGATCTCACCGGCCCGGTACAAGTCGTCGAACACCCACGAGTCGTGCTGACGGGGAAAGGAGCACACGATCTTTCGCACGCGCTTCTTGGCGAGGAGGGCTGCCAGCCCCGTGTCGCCGTTGCCCGCGTTGTTGTTGATGATCGTGAGGTCGCCGGCACCCTGCGCGATGAGGGCGTCGATCAGCTCCACGGGCTGCCCGGCGCGCCCGAAGCCGCCGATCATGATGACCGCTCCATCACGGATGCCGGCCACGGCGTCCTCGACGGAGCCCGCGGTCTTATCGATCATGCGATCCCCTCTTGTTCGCTCTGCGAACAGTCGTCCGTTGTGCGGCCAGTCTACCGCACCACGCCCGGGTGCGGTATCCGTTCGCGTGTCACGAAACGTGGCAACGGGCACGCCCGTAGCCGCGCGTCGTGACAGCCGAACCCGACGCCGCCGGAGAGAGACGCGGAGGCCGCACCCGGGTCGGGGTGCGGCCTCTCTGTGACTGCGGCGATCTGCGTTGGTCAGCGCCGATCGCGGTCGCCCAGGAACTCGCCGGGCTTCGTCGGCACGAAGGCGGATCCGCTCTCGTCCAGCGACGCCGCGAGGCGGTTCATGAGCTCGGCCGACTGACCACCCCAGTGTCCGCTCTCGACGCGGTCCATCAGCGTCTCGATGCCGGCCGCGATCTCGGCCGGCGTGAAGACGCAGTGCCCGACGTGGTCGACGAAGTACTGACGGAGCAGGTTCTGGTCGCCCGCCGCGCGGACGTCCTCGGCGTACTCCTGCTCGACCTGCACCGGGGCGAGGATGTCGTCGAGCGTGTGGAGCGACAGCACGGGCATCTGCAGATCGCCGGTGAGACCCGACGACGCGCGCAGCGTCTCGACAGATCCCGGGTCTGCGGCGACGTCGGCTGTCTGCGTCAGCGCTGCGAGGTCGGCCTTCAGGTCCAGACCGGCCTGCCGGTACAGCTCCTGGACGAGCGTGCGGTCCGCGGACTGCGCGAAGAGCTTCGCGTAGTCGACGCCGACGTTCCACGTCGCGTTGCCACCCGCGGTCGACTCGATGTCGAAGCGCCCCGGCGTGACGAACCCGATGGTGTCGACCAGCTGCTCGTAGAGCGACTGCTGCGCGACGGTGGGATCGGAGGGCGCGTCCGCCGCGAGCACGCCGTCCGAGAGGTGGAACAGGGCGGCGGCGAGGGCGATCCGCGCACGCCCCTCGGGCGTCTGCTGGCCGGCCTCGACCGCCGCAGTCAGTGCCGACGATGCCGCGAACGCATCGGGAAGCGTGGCGTAGCCCTCGATGTCGATCTCCTGCGCGGGGGCCAGCAGCTGGTCGATCGCGTGCGCACCGTCGAGCTGGTAGTTGTTCAGGTCGACGCCGCCCTCCATCAGCCCGCAGGTGGGCATCGCGCCCTCGATGACGTCGCCCGCGGATTCGGCGATCCGGCCGGTGACGAGGCCGCCCATGGAAGTGCCGTACGCCAGGATGTGGTCGGGATCGAGGCCGGTCTCATCGAGCATCGCGTCGAGCGACTGCAGCTGGTCGTCAACGGCGGTGGGAACCGCCCATCCGCTCGCGGCGTACGACGAGCCGACGAGCGCGTAGCCCTGCTCGAGCAGCAGCGCCTTCGTCGCCTCATTGGGAGCGACGGATGCCGGGTTCCCGGGGACGAACGAGGGCCGGTAGCCGTGACTGTAGAGCAGCACGGTGCCGTTCCAGTCCGAGGGAACCGAGGCGAGCCAGGTCGTTCCCGTGGGGAGCGAGCCGGAGTAATCGACCGGGGCGGCTGCGACGGCGGGCGGGGCGACGAGACCAGCGGAGAGCAGCGCGCCGGCGGCGACCGCTGCGACTCCGAGGACGCGGGTGCGTACGTGCGGGGACATGGGGGGTCCTTCCGTTGTCATCATCGACAGGGACTCCGACATCGGCGACGGAGCTAGGACCAATTATCAAGTTTCCTGATGATGAGTCAATGGGTCAGGGCGATTGCTCGAGCGCGCGCCGAGCATCCTGCAGCCATCGGCCGAGCGCCGAGCGCTCCGTCGACGACAGTCCGGCGAACGCCTCGGCCTCGATGCGGTCGACGTCACTCCGGCATGCGGCCAGCAGCGCGGTGCCCGCCGCAGTGAGCGAGATCGTCATGCGCCGGCGGTTGTCGGCGTCGCGCACGCGCTCGATCAACCCGGCCTCGCCCAGGGCGCGCACGATCCCCTCCATCGCCTGCGCCGACACGAACGCGTGCCGGGCGAGCTGAGCGGAGCTCATACCGGGATGCTGCTCCAGCACCGTGAGCGCCGTGTACTGGGTCACGGTGATGCCGTGGGGTCGCACGACGGCATCGAGGCGCCCGCGGACCGCCAGTTCGACCTGCTTCACCTGATAGAGGATGCGGGGCGCGTGCTCGGCCGTCATGCGGTCCCCGGGTCCGTCATGCGATGAAGCATAGGGGGTCCCACGGGGGACCGACGTCTCGCGCAGTGCCGCGGCATCCGTTCGCGGGTCACGAAACGTGCCTTCATGCCGGGCGTAGGGGCGTGTCGTGACACGCGAACGAGCAACGACCAGCGCGGTATCCCTTCGCGGTCGCGAAAGGTGTCTTCATGCGGGCGCAGCGGCGTGTCGTGCCATGCGAACGGTCAGGCGGACTCGGCGAAGACCTCACTCGCGATGCGGAACGCGGTGTTGGCGGCGGGGACCCCGCAATACAGGCCGGCCTGCAGGATCACCTCCTTGATCTCGTCGACGGTCAGCCCGTTGCGCAGCGCCGCCCGCAGGTGCATCGCGAGCTCTTCGTGGTGCCCGAGCGCGATGAGCGCCGTGAGCACCGCCACCGACCGAGATCGCCGATCGAGACCCGGCCGCGACCAGACATCGCCCCACGCGACGCGGGTGATGAAGTCCTGGAAGTCGGCGGTGAGCTCGGTCGTGCCGGCGACGGCCCGGTCGACGTGCGCGTCCGACAGCACCTCTCGCCGCACGGCCATCCCCTGGTCGTAGCGCTCCTCGTCGGTGAGGCCCTCCCCCTCCGGGCGGCTCATGCGGCACGCTCCCGGGCGACGGTGTCGAAGAACGCGCGCAGCGCCGCGGCCGTCGCCGCCGGGTCGTCCGCAGGAGGCAGGTGCGCGGCATCCGCGATCCCGGTCGCCTCGCCGTGCTGCACCCCGTCGGCGATCTCGCGAGCGGATGCCTCGGGCGTGACGCCGTCGTGATCGCCCCACACCGCGAGCACCGGGGTGGCGATCTCGCCGAGCCGGTCGCGCACGTCGAAGGCGGCGAGCGTTTCGCAGCACAGTGCGTAGCTCTCGTCGTCGGTGTCCTGCAGGACGTGCAGCATGCGCCCGGTCAGGTCGGGATCTCGCGCGATGGTGCCCGGCGCGAACCAGCGCTGCGCCGACCCGACGACGAGGCTCGACGTGCTCTGCGCCCGCACCTGCGCGGCCCGGTCATGCCAGCCCTGCGGCGCGCCGATCGCCGCGCCGGAGCACAGGATGGCTGCCGCGCCGATCCGCTCACCGTGGCGCAGCAGTAGCTCGAGGCCGACGCACCCGCCCAGGGACACGCCGGCGTAGAGGATCGGGCCGTCGACCGCCGCGGCGACGGCATCGGCGAGGTCTGCCATCGTGAACGGCTCCGTCGCCGCCGGCGCGGCGCCGTGGCCCGGCAGGTCCCAGGCGACGACGCGATAGTGCTCGGCGAGCGCCGGGATCACCCGCTCCCACAGCATCGTCGAGGTGCCGAGCGACGGGCCGAGCACGAGCGTCGGCGCGCCGGCGCCTGCGCCGCTTCCGGCGCCCGAGCCGCTACCGGTGCCTGAGCCGCTACCGGTGCCTGCGCCGCTTCCGGCGCCTGAGCCGCTCCCAGCGCCTGCGCTTGTCGAAGGGCCCACGGGCGCGCTGACGGCGATGGCGGGAAGGGTCACGGGTTCTCCTCCTGGTCCGGAAGCGGGGTTGGGGGCGCGTCACGTCCGTTCGGGGCGTGCGCCGCGCGCCCCGAACGCCCGTCGTGCGCCCCGAACCGGGGACCGACGTCGGCGCCGGTCCGGCCGGAGGGCCTGACCGAGTCGTCGACGAGGGCTCCGGCGAGGCCGGTGTAGTTCGCGGGGTCGAGCAGGTCGGCGACGAACGCCCCGGGCGTGGCACCGAGCTCGGCGGCGAGCGCGGCGATCTCGGGCGTGCCGGCGAGCGTCGACGCCAGGTCGCCGCCCGCGGCGGCATCCGACACCAGCCGCGAGACGCGCTGCGCGCCGAGCGCCGGGCCGAGCACGAGCGAGAGCCGCTCCGCCACGATGAGTCCGCCCGTCGCGGCCAGGTTCCGCGCCACGGCGTCGGTGTCGACGTGCACGTCGGCCACGAGCGCAGCGGCGTTCGCCGTCGCACCCAGCGCCAGCCGCAGGAGTTCCCGGAGCGTCGGCCATTCCGCGTGCCAGGCGCCGTCGGGCCGCTCGTCGGCGGCCAGCGCCGAGGCGAGGTGCAGCGTCGCGCCAAGCTGCGGTGCACGCAGCGCGGCCGAGCGGATGAGCACGGATGCCGCGGGGTTGCGCTTCTGCGGCATCGCCGACGACCCGCCGCCCGAGCCCTCGGCCAGCTCGCCGATCTCGGTGCGGCTGAGGGTGGCGACATCCCCCGCGATCTTGCCCATCGCATCGATCGCCTGCACGAGCGCGTCGCCGAGCTCGGTGACCGGCCAGCGCGTCGTGTGCCAGGGCGCGTCGGGCGCCGCGAGTCCGAGCTCGCGCGCGAACGCGGCGGGAAGGTCGGCCGCCACCCGCGGCCCGGCGATCTGGGCGAACGACGCCAGCGTTCCCGCCGCGCCGCCCAGCTGCGCCGGAAGCCGGTGCTCCACCGCTGCGACACGCTCCTTGGCACGCGCGACGCCCCGCAGCCACCCTGCGGCGCGCAGGCCCACGGTCGTCGGGACCGCGTGCTGCGTCAGCGTGCGCGCCGCCGCCACCTCGTCGCGCCGGGAGCGGGCCAGCGATCGCAGCGAGACCTCGGTGTGCGCGAGCGCGGCGACGACCTTGCTGGTCGCGGTGCGGGCGAGCAGCATCAGGGCGGTGTCGACGATGTCCTGGCTCGTCGCGCCGCGGTGCACCCAGGTGCGGGCGTCGTCCGACACCCGCTCCTTCAGTCGCGCGACCAGCGGGATGACGGGATTCCCGCCGGACACGGATGCCGCAGCCAGCGCTGTCAGATCCACGCCGTGCTCGGGGCATCCACGCAGTCCGCCCTGCCAGCCGAACTCCGTCTCGATCTCGTCCACCGCGTCCGCCGGCGCGATGCCGACCTCGCGATAGGCCCTGGCCAGCGCGACCTCGGCGGTGACCAGCGCGTCGAGGTACGCGGCATCCGTCACCGTCTCGTCGTGACCCACGGTCACCGGCGAGAGCAGGCCCTCATCGAGTGGGGGCCGGTCACGGTCAGAAGGCAAGGAACACGGTCTCCTTCTCGCCCTGCAGGTGGATGTCGTGGTGCAGGTTGCCATCGGGCAGGCGCGTCGCGATGAGCGTAGCGCGCTCGTCATCGTCGAGCGAGGACAGCAGCGGATCGGCGGCGAGGAGTTCCTCGTGCTCGGGCAGGTAGACCCGGGTCACGAGCTTGTCGGGCAGGCCCCGGGCGAAGACGACCACCGAGTAGAACGGGGCGCCGCCGTCGACCGGGCCGGGGTTGCGGGTCCAGAACTCGTAGCGGCCGACATCCGTCGTCGCGGCGCGGCCGAAGCCGGTGAACGAGTGGTCGTCGCGGCGGAACGCGCCGTGCGCGCGCGGGATGTCGCCGTTCTCGTCGGCGCTCCAGATCTCGACGACCGCGTCGGGGATCGGCGCACCGCCGCCGTCGAACACCGTGCCGCCGAGCACGATGGCGCCGGGGCTGTGCGGGAAGACCACCTCGTGCTTCTTCGGATAGTCCAGGCCGAAGGCGAAGAACGGACCCACCGTCTGCCCGCCGGTGGCCTCATGGGTCTTCGGACCCAGGTCGCGCTTCACGCGCGCGCCCTGCTGGTCGAGCTCGTCGGCGGCCATCAGTGCTCTCCTTCTTCGGGCTCGAACCAGGTGGCGTCGGGGCCGTCGACGACGATGTCGAAGCGGTAGCCCATCGAGAACTCCGGAACCGACAGGTCGTGGTCGTACAGCCCGATGAGCCGGTCGCGGTCCTTCTGCCGCCAGATGGTGTTGTAGATCGGGTCGAGCGGAAACAGCGGGTCGCCTGGGAAGTACATCTGCGTCACGAGGCGCTGCGTGAATCCCGAGCCGAAGATCGAGAAGTGGATGTGCGCCGGACGCCACGCGTTCACGTGGTTCTTCCACGGGTAGGCGCCGGGCTTGATCGTCGTGAACTTGTAGAAACCGTCGTCGTCGGTGACGGTGCGGCCGGCGCCGGTGAAGTTCGGGTCGAGGGGTGCGGGATGCTGGTCGCGCTGGTGGATGTACCGGCCAGCGGCATTCGCCTGCCAGAGCTCGACGAGCTGGTTGCGGACCGGCCGGCCCCAGGAGTCGAGCACGCGGCCCTCGACGGTCATCCGCTCACCCTGCGGCTCGCCGAGGTGCTGCAGCGTCAGGTCGGACTCGATCGCGGCGACATCGCGCTGACCGAAGGCCGGCGACCACAGCTCGATGGTCTCGGGGTCGACGAGCTTGGGGTTCTTCGTCGGGTGGCGCAGCAGGGTCGAGCGGTACGGCGGGAAGTCGTGCAGGCTCATGTTGAGCCTCTCCCCCGCCTTCTCTCGGCGCGCGGCGGCGGCGTGGTAGTCGACGATCTCCTGAGTGATCTCGCGCTGCGTCAGCTGGTCGGGCGACGCCAGCAGCGACTCGGGCGCTGCCGCGTTCAGGCTTCCGCCGGCGGGCGGCGCTGCGGCGTGCTGCTCGAGCAC